>CAZWZZ010000159.1:0-10077 GCA_964638395.1 uncultured Caldilineaceae bacterium | reverse complement strand
AGCAACGTATCGTCAATCGCTCGATGGCTAATCCTATTCGACTTTATCTGGATGAGGCCGCGACCTCCAGCCTCCCAGCGACGACGACGCCTTCAACAGCGACCTGTCTAGCGAAGAGCAACGTTTGGCAACATTCATCGTTAAAGGTATAATTCTCCCCACAGTCATTATCGAGGTTGTATTCCAATGGGCACAATATAGACCGATCCATTTAGGCTCAGGAGACAAAAATGTTAGCTGTTCAAACTCTCGAAGGTTTAATCATCAGCGACCCCCAATTACGTGGCGGACGGCCCATCATTGCCGGGACAGGGGTAACCGTGCGGACGATTGTTGGCTATTACAAATTAGGCTATACTCCCGAAGAAACTGCTATGGAAATGGCCCTTGACTTGGCGGGCGTGTATGCAGCATTAGCTTACTATCATTTGAATCGAGCTGAGATTGAGGCCGATATGGTCGCCAACAGCGAAGAAGCAATCAAGCAAAAATTTGGAGACCCGCCTGGTGGCCGAACCAATTCGACTTTATCTGGATGAAGATACCATCAACCAAGCCCTGATAAACGCTTTGCGTTCCCGCAACATTGATATTCTCACGGCTCAAGAAGCCGAGCTAAGAGGCAGGTCTGACCAGGTTCCAATCGGCGTGATTGTGCGACGTTTACTCAAACTGCTCAACGCCCGTTCGACGGCGGAGATGCAAGATTGGCTTGAATATCTCAGCAATTGGCGCTAGGTCTTCATTCCAATCCAAAATCGTAAATCGTAAATCCAAAATCCCCCCATCCGCTCCATTCGATAATCCGCTGTAGTGTCCCCCCATCCGCGCCATTCCGCCATTCGCTGTAGTCCCCCACCCCCGCCAACGGCGACTCGCCCGGCAAAGAGACAACGTTTGGCAACATCTTGCTTGAAAGGTATAATTTTCACCAAGCGCCCATCAAGGAGGTACATAAGATGCACCTGGAAGATTATTTTGACTTTTTGGCCCCCAATGATATTCGGCTTAAGGGACATCGGATCGGGATTGAGTCGGTGTTATACGAATATCTTTACAATGAAAAAACGCCTCAAGAGCTTTTGACCCGTTTTCCAACGCTCAATCTGGAGAAAATTTACGCCACCTTACTATATTACCATCACCATCAAGCCAAGATAGACCAATACTTGGCCGATTGGCTTGAGTTTGGGGAACGGATGCGGGAAGAGCAGGCCCGCAATCCACATCCGGCCACACTCAGGCTGCGTAAAATCCGGGCTGAGTTAGAGGCTGCCAAACGTGAAGATCCCAATCTGGATGTTCCAGCCAAGATAGCCGAATTAAGCGCCAAGTATTCAGTGGAAAAAGTCCGTTGAGGTTCTGCTGTGACCCAACGTAAATATCTGCTGGACGAAAATGTGACGTCACGTTTTCGTAAGGCACTCAAACAACATTATCCTGAGATGACAGTCTGGCGCGTCGGGGATGTGGGAACGCCGCCAAGAGGGACAGGCGACCCTGATATTTTATTATGGTGCGAACGCCATAATTTTTCGTTGGTGACGAATAATCGGGCTTCAATGCCGGTCCATCTAAAAGATCATCTCAAACAAGGACGCCGTGTACCCGGTATTTTCATTTTGAAAGACGGCATGTCATTTGGAGAAACGATAGAAGAATTGGCGTTGATTTGGTATGCCACTGAAGCTGATGAATACGCCAATACAATCAACTTTTTACCGGTCAGTACCTAGAAAATTATCCTCGCTCATTTCTTGCTTGGCAATCAATCCCTTTAGACTTTATCTGGATTTAGTGTGCTTGTGCGACGTTTACTCAAACTGCTCAACGCCCGTTCGGCGGCGGAGATGCAAGATTGGCTTGAATATCTCAGCAATTGGCGCTAGGTCTTCATTCCAATCCAAAATCGCCCCATCCCCACCAACCCATCCAAAATCGTAAATCGTAAATCCAAAATCGACCCATCCCCTGTAGTGCCCCTCACTCCACCCCAAACGCCGCCAACAGCGCAAAATCGTCCCCCTCGGCGACGGACAAACGCTGGCCGGTCTCAAAATCATAGAAGCCGCTGATGAGACGATACGTGCCGGGGGGCAGACCCTCGGCGGGCAGGGGCAGGCTGAAGGTATCGACGATGGGTTCGCCGGGGGACCAGCGGGTGGTGGGGTAGAGGCCGTTGAGGGGCTGGCGATCTTTGCCGCTGATAACGGTTCCTTGTTCGTCGAGGAGTTGGAGGAAAACGGTGTAGGGCTGGTCGGTGGGTTGGCGGGGTTGCCAGAAGAGGGTGATGGGGAGGTTGGGAGGTTGGGGGATTGGTAATTGGTAATTAGGGATTAGGGATTGGAGATTGGGGGGTCGGGAGTGAAGGTCGGGGATGGTGACGCCGGTCAGGTCGATAGCCTCGCCGAAGGTGGTGGTCAGGGGGATGTCAGGTTGCCGGGGGGCGTCGCCGTCGGCAGTGACATAAAACAACCCAAGCTGCACCTGGTCAACCGGCTCTCCGCCATCTTCCAGATTTCCAATCTTCCCACCTTCCATTATAGGCAACCGCTCCCCCGTTCGTGGATCGAAAAAACCCAACCGAATTAAATACGCGCCGGGCGGCGTCTCCGGGCCGAGCCACAGGGTGTGTTGGGTGGGTAGGATGCCGTCCGGTCGCCAGCGGTACATATCCTCGCGGAAGGCCGGTTCTTCGGCTTGGTTGAGGGGCTGGCCCGCGCTGTCAATGATTTGCAGGAAAAGCCGCTGGTCGAAGGTTTTGTCGGTCAGGCTGCGCCAGTAGAGATTGAGGGTGATCGGCTGGCCGGGGCGGGCGCTGACCGGCGTCACGTCGTAGCCGGTCAGACGCACGAGATCGGCCCAGGTCAGGTCGATGGTGCGGAGGGGGGTGGGGGTGAAGAGGGTGGAGATTGGAGGGTGGAGATTAGGAGATTGGGAGATTGGGGGATGGGGAGATTGGGGGATGGGGAGATTGGGGAGGGAAACAAATTGAGCCACGGTGCGCTCGAGGCGGTCTTTGAAGGGATAGGGTTGTAAGGATGAAAGCATCTCATTGATAGCCGTTTGCTCTTCGGCGCGGGGGGGGCGGGAGACGTAGGCGGCTCCCTGGCCGGTGTCGTCGCGGGTGAGCAGAACCAGGGCGGGCGATTCGGGAATGTTGCCGACGTAGAGCAGTTGGAAGGCGCTGGGCACAAGTAGCATCTCGACGGGGCGCTCGCCGGGGGGCGGAGGGCCGGCCTGTTCGGGAAAACTATCCCGGAGCAGATAGCGAGTGGTCGGGTGGATGTAGACGTGAAAGGGGATGAGGACATCCTGGTCGGCGGTCAGGTCGAGGAGATGGTCGGTGAGATCGACCAGGGGAGCGTTGAACTCTTGATAAACCTCCGGGTGGCTGGCCCAGCGCCGGAAGTAGTCGTAGGTGTTGAGGAGACCGTTGAGGAGGGGGAGGAGAAGTAAAACGTAAAACGTAAAACGTAAAACAGAGGGCGTCTTGAGGCGTGAAGCGTGAAGCGTGAAGCGTGAAGCGTGGTACATGCCGAGCGTGACGATGAGGTAGTAGAAAGGAAGCAGGCCGATAGGCCGCAGGGCGTGGATGGGAGGCGTGGCCAGGAGAGCGGGCAGCCACATCACCAACAGACCAAGTAGCAGGAGATGGGTTTGGGGCCGGCGCAGGTTCGTAGGGCGAAGCAGTGTGAGGAGACCGATCCAGAAAAAAGGGATTTCCAACCAGCCGAGCATCGCTCGACCGGGCAGGTGATGGCGGTATAGCTCGTGGCCTGCACCGAGAAAAAGTGTTAGGCTTTGCCCCAAATGGGCTAACAGATCGGCTGGGTTTTTGGGCGAAAAGGCGACATCCCCGGTGCGGGAGAAGAAAGCATCGGGGTTGTTGAAAAAGAAAAGGCCGAGGGGCAGGAAGATAAGCAGGGCGGTTATCGCGGTGATGAGCGTGCCGAGCCACAGAGAGTAAATGGACAAATTAAAAATTGTCCCACGGGCAGGCTGCGCCCTGAATTGTGAAGTGTGAACCCTTTTCTTGGTAACAAATATTTGTAGCGTCCACAGAATGAGCAAACCGCCGAAAATGAGCGGCGCGAGGCGGGCGGGCAGGTAGGTGTATTGGCTGAGACCGAGGAAGAGACCGGCCAGCGTAAAATTTTTGAGCGCGGAGGATGACAGCGGCCACGTAAAACGTAAAGCGTAAAACGTAAAGCGTGGCTCGTCATTCGTCATTCGTCGCTTGTTGGGAATGATTGCTTTGATAAAAAAATAGAGGCTCAACATCAATAGTGGCGGCAGCAAAATCGGTCGAAAGCCGGCCCGGCTGTTGAGCAGATGCCACCAGGAGACGGCCAGCCAGGCGGCGGCGGTCAACGCCAGCCAGCGTAACTCGGCCTGATTTTGAACGAAGGGCCGTAAGAGGAGTCCGGTCAGACGGTAGATGATGGGAATAGTTATCAGACCGGCTAAGGCCCCCACCCAACGGACGGCGAAGGGGGTGTTGCCCAGCAGCGAGGTGGAGAGCAGTAGGAGATAGTGCCACAGCGGTTCGCGGCCATTGTTGCCCACAAAAAAGGTCGGAAAATCGCCCGTTTCGGCCATCCAGCGGGCATCCATTGCGTTGTAGGCTTCATCATACCACAAGCCGGGCGGTGTTTGGGGCAGGTGCCACACCCGCAGGGCGAAGGCGATGAGCAGGATGCCGAGCAACCAGGCCCGCTGTCTGTTCACGGCAGGGTGACGCTCTCCAGGCGCACTTCATTGGTTGGGAGGCCGTCGGTGAAGAGGCGGTCGCCGGTGGCAGAATTGTACAGACCCACAACCGGCGTATACTCGCCCAGCGGCAGCGAATCAAGCGGCAGGCTGATCTCGTCGATGATGATCTCGCCGCGCTCCCACAACGAGGTCGGGTAGCGACCGTTGGCCGGGGGATTGTCTTGTTGGGTAACGGTGTTGTTGGCCGGATCGCGGAGATGGAGAAAGGTGGTGTAATCGCTCTGTAGGTCCGTTTCGGCCCGCCAGTAGAGGGTGACGTTGAGATGAGAGGATGGGGATTGGGGATTGGGGATTGGGAGATTATTTTCATCGGTCAGGTCATAGCCTAACAGAGTCACTTGATCTTCAAAGGCTTGGTTGAGACGGACTTGGGGGGTGGGATTAGTCGTGGTGACCTCCGGCGGTGGGCCGCCGACTTTGAGCGGGCCGATGACGACGCTGGTGGCCTCCGTGACCTGGCCATCCTGAAGCAAGGGCAGGGAGACCGGCTCGCCACTGGCTAAACTGTAGAGACCCACGTGCAGGTGATACACGCCGGGCGGGGCATCGGGCCTGACCGGCACGCCGAACCCATCCTCGACGACCTCCCCCTCGGCCCATAAAATCGTGCTGTAATATTCGCGGGGCAGCCGGTCATAGCCGCCGTAGACCTGCTGCTGCTCATCGAGCAAAACATCGAAGACAACGTAATCCCCCAACACCGGGGCCAAACTTTGCCAATAGAGGGTCAAGGGCAGGCCGCCACCCGGCTCGACGCGGCGGGTAGGCAGGCTGTAGCCCAACAGCTTGACCTGATTACCGAAGTTGGCCTCGACCGGGGTGTAAGGCTCCGGCACGTCTTCCGGCAGCTCAAACAAGCGCGGTTCGTTGGCCACGGTCAGCAGCGGCTCGGTCTCCAGCCCGTCGCCGCCGACCAGGCGTAAACGGTACGCGCCGCTGGGCCAATCCGGGCCGACGTTGAACATCGCGCTGTGGTCGTTTGTCACCGTCGGGGGGCGCGGCACGTCATCCGGCCCCACGAGCGCCCACTCCGGCGAGGCATCAGCCCCCGCCGCTGTCCAGACCAACGGCAGCGTTTGTCGCCAACGAGCAGCCCCGTCAACATCCAGACGATACTCATATTCACCCAACGTTGAAGCCTCAATCAGAGCGGGCTGTTCATCCACCGTGAGCGTCGTCAGCGCCACGGCCGCTTCCCGGAGCGCCACCGCCTCGGCCTCGCGGAGCAGGTTGAGCCGGAGACGATACGCGCCCGGCGGCACACCGACCAGCGACAGCGGAACCCTGTCCCGGATGATGTCTCCTTCATCCCAGGCCCGGGTGGGGTAGATGCCGTTGAGGGGGTGGCCGAGCCAGGTCAGGGCCGGGTCGCCCTGAGCATCAACCGCTTGCACCTGAACCCGATAATTTTCATCGACCGCATCGAGGGCTTCCCAAAAAAGGGTCAGGGTGTAATCGCCCGGCTGCGTTGGATTAGGCTGAAGGTCGTAGCCCCGTAGGTGGATCGCCTCATCGAAGGTCTGGTACAGGGGTTGGGAGATCGCCTGGGGCGCAAATGTGGTGGTCTGCACGGGCAGCGGGTCGGGGTAGGTGATGGTCATATAGCTGAGTTGAAAGATGGCCCAGATGAGGAGGAGCAGTAAAACGTAAAACGTAAAACGTAAAACGTAAGGTGGGGACTTTCTTCTCTGCGTCTCCGGGCCTGTGGGCCTTTGTTTTAGGAAGGTGACCCAGCCCAACATCAATAAGAGCGGGATCGACTGGGCGGCGGGGTAGAGAATGTGGCGGCCCTGGCCGGTTTCGAGGATGTTGCGGGTCAGGAAGAAGCGGAGGATGGGGAAGGGCAGGAGAAGGAGAAAAATGGCCAGTAGCACGGCCAGCGTCATCCGCATCTGAGCGGTGGTCGTGCGCCATAGTCGCCACAGACCAACAATGGCCAGCAGGCAAAAGAGGAGCATCAACAGATAGGCCCAGGGAAAGAGCGGGTCCTGCTCCAGAACCGGCACGCCCCAGAAGGTTTGGAAGAGATAGACCCCCCATTCGCCAAAGGTGCCGGCTTCGATGGCGTCGGGCCGCTCCTGGCCGCTGAATTGTTGGCCGGTAAAAAAGGCAAAGACCCGGCGCATGCTGACGTCGGGACCGGTATTCAAGATGCCGCTCAACGTGCCCAGAAGCCAGCCGTCCCGGTCAACTGTATTGAAGTAGTAACCGATCCAGCCGAACCACCAACTCGCGCCGAGGATTGTCGCCAGCCAACTGACGGCCACCCGGCCCCCACTCTGCCACCAGCGCCAGCCCGTCTGCCGCGCCCGCCACCAGACGACGGGAATGATAACTAACGGTAGCAGGCCGGTGCTGTACTTCGTGGCAATCGACAGCCCCAGCAGCAGGCCCATTACGATATACACGCCCCAGCGGTCATCGCCGCGCAGGGTACGCAACAGCAGCCAGATGAACAGGGCCGACAGCAGGATAAAGAGGCTGTCATCGCCGAGCATCGCCGAGGTGAACAGGAAGCGGGGGGTGAAGGCCAGGAGGGCGGTGGTGGCGAAGGCGAGGAGGGATGGGGGGATGGGAAGGTTGGAGATTGGGGGATTGGGGGATGGGGAGATTGGGGGATAGGGAGATTGGAGATTGGGGGAGGGGGGGATAGGGAGGTTGGGGGATGGGGAGGTTGGAGATTGGAGATGGGGAGATTGGGAGGTTGCGCCTCGGCCCAATTCGAGGACGGTCAGGTAGGTGAAGATTAAGGCGACTCCGGCCAGTAAGATTGAGATGAAGCGGCCGAGGTGCCAGGCCAGGATGCCGTCTTGCCAGGGCCAGGCGGCGTCGGCGGTGTAGATGATGAGCCGGGGGTAGAAGATTTCGCCGACCAGGCGGCGGTGGGGCGACTCGCCCACGTCTTTGAGATGGGGGTGGGTGGTATCGAGGGGGCTGACGGCCCAGCCGACCAGCAGGTGATAGAGCGGCGGCCAGTCGGAGCGGTACCAGGCTTGCTCCCGCTCCTCGGCGTTGACCGGCAAGCGGCCTGTCTGGGCGATGAATTTGATGTAGCGGTAGTGGGCCAGCTCATCTTCGCCCTGGGTGATGGGCACGATGATGCTGTGGAGAATGGTCAGGAGAAGATAGACCGCTAAAATAAGCAGCAGACCGGCGTAGGGGCGGCGCTGGAATATGAGCGCCACCCGTTCTAGCCGGGTCTGCCCAAAATCTTTATCTGTGGCTGACGAAGCATCAGTCTTGGTCTGCTCGTTCATAGACGGCCTATTTTAGCCGTAACGAGAGGAGATGCAAACAGTCGTAGCTCAAGGAAATTGCGTGATATTGACCCACTAAAGCGTAAAACGTATTGCGTAAAATTGATGATGTTTTACGTTTTGCGTTTTACGCCCTATGTGAACGGCCTGAATGGCGTAAGCCTACGTCATCACCCGCGCCAGCAACTCCTGAATAGTCCCAAACCGTTTGTGGACATTGGAGATGCTGCCGGTACTGCGGGAAACGGATTTAACGAACTCCTCATCTTCATTCATCAGCCGCACGAACTCGCGGATGATCTCGTCGCGCCGCTCCGTCAAAGCGTCCAGATCATACGGCAGCAGCGAGACGGACCAGCTTTCAAACAGGGCCTTGTTGATCGGATACCGCTTGCCGCCCACCTCGTAAAATTTCCGAAAGGCATAATCGCCCAAGACATCCCTGGCCCGGTTGAGCATTTCAAAAAATCGTTGCCGCAGCTCGTCCAACTCTGCGTCATCCATACTGTTGATGCGGCGCATCGTTTTACCCAGAAAGGCGTCGAAGTTGCTTTTCTGATACTCGGTGTAGGGGGTCAGGTAGAAGGCGAAAAAGCGCAGAATACATTCCCGATCATCCATATGTTTGGTGGGGATGGCGTTGTTGGTGACCAGCTTGAATTTTTTGGCCTCGGCCAGGTTTTTCAAAAAGGCGGTGGCCTGCCCGTGGAAGAGGCAGTGGCGGATTTCCTGGCGGGTGAGGACGATGCCGCCGGTGTTGATGCGATAGAAGATGGTCAACTTGACCTCATCCGGCACATCCGGCTGAATGATATAGAGATTGAGATGGGTCTCCTCGATCTGCTGCTGGTAGAGGCGGGGTAAATCGGCGAAGGTCAACCCCTCTAAATCCTTCAAAAATTCCAGATTTTCCAGGACAAACTCATTTTTGTTGCAAAATCGATCCAGCGTCGAGAAACGCTGCAAGCCATCGACCACGGCCCATTGGTTGATTGTGGCCGCGTCTAAATAGAAGGCCGGCAGCGGAATGTTGATCAGGATCGACTCGATCAGGCGGCTCTGGCGGGTTTTATCCCACACGAAGCGGCGCTGGAAATCGGGATGGAGATTGATTTCCCCTAAATTGATTTTGCGTAACACCTGGAAGATGGAAAATGGCTTGTAATCGACCTTGACCTCGGTCGGATCGTAAGGGGCGTTAGCCATCTCCTCATCCAACGTTTCCTCTTCGATTCCAACATCGCCAACATCGCCAACATCGCCAACATCATCCGGACTGGTTATGGGTGCGGTACTCATCATGTCTCCCGAAATTTTGGTTGTGAGAAAAATTTCTATCTTTCTCTATCTTACACCATCCGGGCTGAAATCCCAAAGAGTACGTTGGAAGGTCAATAGACATTATACCGATTAGCGTTATGCCTCCCGAAAAGAGCAGGTTTGTCTGAATGATAGGATCAAAATCCTTTAATTCTAGCGATCCTGCTCTCGTGACAAGGCTAAACGGATTAAAATCAACAAATTCGACCATTCTGGCGATCCGTGTTCTAAACAGTAACGCCAAAACTGTTCAGGATGTCTTTGGCCCCTACACATAATTGACTCAATCCCTTGCCTAATTTAACCTCTCTTAGTATAACATACCCCTATGTCAATCGCCGTCACCGAACCGCCGACCGAATCGCCAACCGAACAGCCTGCCCCGCCCCGCAGCCAGACCCCCGCCAGACCGCGCCGGACGCTCAACCGGCTGGCCCTGGCCCTGGTCGGGGTAATCGCCGCCGCTGTGGGGCAATACTTTTTCAGCCAGGAGTCGCTGTGGGATGGCCTGCTGCTGTATGGCGTCGGCGTCATTCTTTTTGTCCGCGCTCTGGGGAGTCACTGGTCACTGGTCACTGGTCAGTCGTCAGTCGTCAGTGGCCAGTCATCAGTGACCAATGACCAATCATCAGTCGTCAGTGACCGATTGTCGGACAGTGATGAAGAGGCAACAGGGGGGGGGGGGGGGGGGGGGGGGGGGGGGGGGGGGGGGGGGGGGGGGGGG
>CAZWZZ010000158.1:2755-10080 GCA_964638395.1 uncultured Caldilineaceae bacterium | reverse complement strand
CAGAAATTCCCCCCGCTGGGGGGCTAGGGGGGCGAATGTGACATTGTCGAACTACCTACAGCATAAGATATACAAAATTTAGGAGTTTTCTATGAGTCGTAAAACAGCACTAATTACCGGCATTACCGGTCAGGACGGGTCTTACCTGGCCGATTTTTTGCTAGAGCAGGGCTACCGCGTGGTCGGCATGGTGCGCCGCACCAGCACCATCAACTTCGACCGCATCGCCCATCTGCAAGAAGAGGAGGCCATCGAAATCGCTCAGGGCGATCTGTTGGACCAGATGTCCCTGATCGACATCCTGCGCGAATTTCAGCCGGTTGAAGTCTACAACCTGGCCGCTCAATCTTTCGTGCCCACCTCCTGGCGGCAGCCGGTGCTGACCGGCGAGTTCACCGCCCTGGGCGTGACCCGCATCCTGGACGCCATTCGTATCGTCAACCCCAACATCCGCTTCTATCAGGCTTCCTCCAGCGAAATGTTCGGCAAAGTTCAGGACGTGCCTCAATCTGAAAAGACGCCCTTCTATCCCCGCAGCCCCTACGGCGTGGCCAAAGTATACGGCCATTGGATTACGGTCAACTACCGCGAAAGTTATGATCTGTATGCCTGCTCCGGTATTCTCTTCAACCACGAATCTCCCCGCCGAGGTCTGGAGTTTGTGACCCACAAAGTGACCCACGCCGCCGCTCGCATCAAACTTGGCCTACAGAAGGAGGTGCGGCTGGGTAATCTGGAGGCGCAGCGGGATTGGGGCTATGCCGGGGATTACGTCCGGGCCATGTGGCTGATGCTCCAACAGGAGGAGCCGGATGATTATGTCGTCTCCACCGGCGAAACTCACTCCGTCCGCGAGCTATGTGAAGTGGCTTTCAACTGTGTCGATCTCAATTATGAGGATTACGTCGTCATCGATGAGAAGTTCTACCGTCCGGCTGAGGTCGATTTGCTCATCGGCGACCCGACCAAGGCCAAAACCGAACTGGGTTGGGAACCGACGGTCAACTTCGAGCAGTTGGTGCAGATGATGGTCGAGGCTGATCTGGAGGCTCTACGCGAAGAACATCATATGCTTTTTAGCAAACAGGTCATTCTCCCTGATACCCGTTTGGTTGACACAAATTAATCGACTGGCTATAGTACCTGCGGTAGTTAAATAAATTATCTGGTCGTCTAGTAAAACGTGAAGCGTAAGATTTGGTAAACAACCAATCTTTTCGTTTTACGCTTCACGTTTTACAACGATTGTAAATCTCGTAAGCTCTTTCATTTTGTGTCAGTAATGTAAACAACTCGCAGGAACAACTCTATGTCTATCGAAAGTCGCCCTCGCTCTGTTGAGACGAAACCGACGTTACCGGTTACCAAACCCTCATCATCGACCGCCGGCTGGATCAACCGCTGGTTCGAGAATCATTGGCTGTTGACCTTCAACACGGGCTGGGGCGTCTTCGTGATTCTGCCCTGGTTGGCTCCCATTTTTATGGGGTTGGGCTGGAGCTGGCCGGGACGGATCATCTATTTTATCTACAACTTTTTCTGCCACCAGCTCCCGGAGCGTTCCTGGTTCCTGTTCGGCCCGCAGTTCACCTACACCCAGGCCGAAATCGCCCAGGCCTGGGGCCGCCCGCTAGAGGCGATTATGTACAACGAGTTAGTCCGTCGCCAATTCATCGGCACGGCGGAGCTGGGTTGGAAAGTGGCCTGGTCGGATCGCATGGTGTCGATGTATACCAGCATCTTCATTTTTGGCCTGATCTACGCCCTGCTCCGGGAAAGTGGCTTCCGCTTCGGTGGCATTAGCTGGTGGCTCTTTGCCCTGCTCATTGTGCCGATGGCCATTGATGGCACAACCCACCTCATCAACGATGCCCTCCGCCTCGACTTCCGCCAACATAACCAGTGGGCCGTTGTTTTGACCAACGGCTTCTTCCCCCCCGAATTTTACGTCGATGATGCCCTCGGCTCGCTCAATTCCTGGCTGCGACTGATTACCGGCATTCTCTTCGGCTTCGGTGTCGTCGCCTTCCTGTGGCCGATTATGGATGATGAATTTTCACCCTCGGCTTGAGAACAGAGTGACGCTCTTGCCGCGACGTTACGCCCGCTCCGTTCGCTCTGCCTGCACCTCTTGGAAGATGGCTTGCAACAGCGGTGTGTGCAACTGACCGGTCACGTTTTGGAAAAAATCATCCAAAATTTTCCCTGTCTCTTGCTCATACAAATATGCTTGCAAAATCATTTCCAGGCCATCCAACTCTTTGACCAGGCGGCTCTCCGCCGAGGCGCGATGATGGTAATCTTGCCACAACGTTAATAACTCCCCCGTCTCATCGATTTCGCTCAGAATAGCCGTCGCCGCGTCCTCCTCCCGCCGGCTCTTTTCTTCGGGCGAGACGCCATCGAACGGCGTAATATCGCCGACCACCGTTTCGCCCACTTCGTGCAGCAGGGCAATCATCAACGCCTTCTCCATATCCAGGCCCAATTGCCGGGCAAAAATCAACGTCAGCAAGGCCACGCCAAAGGTATGATCGGCCACGCTTTCCGGGGTGGGAATATCCCGCAGTTCCCACCCCCGCCTGACCACTTTCTTCAATTTATTGAGTTGATTGTAGAATTTAATGATCCGCCGAGATTTGTTTTCGTTCATTTGATCTCCTTGTAGAATTGTCATAATCCTCAATTCATAATCCTCAATAAAGTACGACATTTCGTAGCCCAATTACGAATATTTCGCACCTATTGACATCTATAGTTAGAGCTAATATACTTTGTATATAGGCAAAATTTCCTAAAAATCAAATCGTCTACTAGCACGAGCTTCATTGAAGGAGGCCTTATGAAAAAGATAGCATCAGCCATTGATGCCATAGCCGAGGTGGCGGATGAGTTCCAAATCGACCCCAAGGATTTCTTCTCGCCGAGGGAGCGCACCGGAACCGCCGGCACGCAGATCGCCCAGTTGACCGCCTCGTTGACGGAGGCGGCCCAAATTTTGAACAGCAGTATGCCCAAAGAGAATGAGTCGGGGGGCTACACCAATGTCATTTCGCCGGTGGTCATGCCCCGCGATTCCCGCTCTTTTCTGTGGGTGGGGAGCGTTATTGTGATGGCCATTGTAGGCTTGGCCGGTTTCACAGTATTGGGAGCCTTACCGGGTAACCTGCATTGGTACTTTTTCGGCGTCCACTATTGGCTGTTGTTGCTGATCTACGTCGGCTTCAACCTGTGGCGCAACAGCTTCGTCGAAATCCCGGACGGCTGCCAGGCCTTGATTACGCGCTTCGGCAAGGTGGAAGAGATAGTGGGGCCGGGCCGCAAGAATCTGCTCAATCCGTGGAAGAAGGTGGCCTACATCGTCAACACGACCAAAGAGTATCCCTACAATGCCCCCATCCGCCAGGCCCCGACGCAAGGGCGGGTGGAAGCCTCGGTTGATCTCTTTCTCCAGTTCAAAATCGAAGAGCCGAGCGAATTTATCTTTACGTTGGGCGGGGCCCAGGGCTTTGCCGAAAAGCTGCATAACGCCATCAGTGAGGTGACGCGGGCCTTGATTTATGAGCAGAAGGCTGAGGATATTTATGATCTGGTCGGTGAAAGCACCCAATCGCTGCTGGACAGTCTCAACCAGCAATTTCTGCCGGCGGTGCGTTTCGTCAACGCCAACATCACCCACGCCGAACCGGCCAGCCAGGAGTACCGCATGGATTTGGCCGCCGCCGAGATCATCCGGGTGGCCAAAGAGGCTTACACCTATGATTATGAACTCAACCTCCGCAAAGAGCAGGATGAGGGGGATTTGAACAAGGAGTTGGCCTCGCTGCGGGAGCAACTATCCCAGATTCGGGCCGACATCGCCACCTATCAGGCCCAGATCGACACGGCCAAAGAGAAGGCGGTCAACCGGGCCAATGCGTACGCCCAACAGTTGCTCATCGAGGCGGAGAGTGAGGCCAAAGCCAACGCGGCCATGCTCGAAGCCCAGGCGCTGGATATTCGCTCCCTCAACAGCGCCCGCTACCCTGAGATTTTGGAGTACCGTTTCCGCCAGGAGACGCTCAAGAAAATCGAAGGGGTGGCCGAGAAGTTGCCCCAGATCATCAACATCGGCCCCTCGTCAGAGAGCCAGATCGACTTTATGGCCGTGGCCAGGCAGATGCTTGGGGCTGAGAATAAGCCGCTCTATACCCCGGAGCAGCTTCAGACCATTCAGACCAAATTGCAAGAGATCCAACACCGCATCGAGAGCCGGGTGGCGGAAATCGACAAGCTGGCCACCCCCAAAGATATAGCCGCCGCGACCGATGACATCACCGATAACATCGCGGATGATATTGTGACGCCGGAAGGAGTGACCGCATAATCATGGCCAAAGAACAAGGATTTTCAAAAGTCAAAGAAGTGGTAGCTGCCTGGAGCAATGTGCGGCAGTTGTTACGCTCCGGCGATCAGGGCTACCTGGTTCCGGTGGTCATCCCCAAGAGCGGCCGGGGGTATGGCTGGCTGTTCTGGTTTGTCCTGGCCATCTTTGGCCTGGGCATGGCCTTCCACGCCATTCTGGGCGGGGGAACCGGATCGGGCCTGTTCGTAGCGATGGGCATTCTGGGCGCGATTTTTGCCTTCGGTATCGGGGCCTTCTCCTTCTGGCGGGGCGCCATCGTCGAGATCGAACAGGGCACGAGCGGCGTCTACTCTCGCTACGGCAAAATCGAAGGGGTGCTGGAGCCGGGCCGTAACTTCCTCTGGTTTCCCTGGGAAAAGGTGGAGTTCATCGTCGATACCTCGACCGAAATTCCCTACACCGCCCCGGTTCTCTCCTCGCCGACCCGCGAGAATGTGCCCTTGAAGTCGATTGAGTTCTTCTTGAAATTCCGCATCATCGAACCGACCATGTTTGTGCGGAGCATCGGGGCCAGCAATTTCGATATCGTTCTCAGCAGCGCCGTGCAGGATGCCATCCGCCGCCGCAGCCGCCAAATCGAGACGGCCCGGGCCTACGACCTGCGGGGCAGCAATGTCGAGGATATGCAGACCTACCTGAACAAGCAGATGGAGCGGTACGGGGTGCGTATCATCGGGGCCAATATCCCCGATGTGCAACTGCCGGATCAATACCGGGAGAATTTAGCCACCCGCGAGCGTATCTCCAAAGAGTTGGTGGCTTATGAGAAAGAGTGGGAATTGACCAAGAAGCGGCGCACCGACACCATCCTGATGGAGATCGAGCGGGCCAAGAAGGAGCGGGATGAGAAGATCATCGCCGTGAAAGAGTCGCTCAACAAAGCGCGGGAGCAGGTGGCCAAGATGCTCCAACAGCGGGAGGCCGAAGCGGAGAAAATCCGGCTGGAGATCGAAGCCAAAGGGCGGGCCAATCTGAAATCGGCCGAGAACGAAGCCCGCGCCCTGACCAGCCTGGGCCAGGCTTACCAGGACAACCAGGCCATGTTGCAGTATGAGCTACAGATGGAAGCCCTGGATGTGGCGGAGGAGCTGCTCAAGCACGCCCCCCGCCCGGTGCTGGTCAACAGCCGCTCCGAGGAAGGCTCGGCCCTATCCACCCTGTTGATGGCCCAGATTTTGCCCAATATCATGAAACAGGCCGGGAATGGGACCAAACAGCAAACGGACGGTGATGCCTACCGGTCGGTTATCTCGCCGCTGCCGGAAGAGTAGATTCAGTACATCCAATTTTCGCTCAGAGGGGATTGCCAAATCCCCGTTCTGGCTCGAATTTGGCAATCCGAACCGAGCATTTTGGATCGACTGAGATGACGAACCGGCAACAGTTTCAAGAGGAGCGGTCAAAGAGACCGCTCCTTTAATTTTTTCGTAAGCGTTCACCCCCCGCCTTTCAGGGAGGGAGTGAACGCTTATATTTTTTCTTCTTAAAATTCTTCGATACGCTCCCCTGACCATAATACCATTGTCCTATTTCACAAAGTTAATATAGTTTAATGGTGTAAAACTCAGCCTAATAGCCTATCATTTTCAAACCAGATTCAAATCTAACTATGTTAGAATAAAGAAGAGAAGGAAACTCCGAGAGCGAACTGCACAAAACCACCCAAGCAGCCTGCCCCCGTCGGGTTCAGCCACGATAGGCAAGTATTTACTAAATCTTATTTTCATCAACACACCAATTTCATCTATTTCATCTCTTTCATCTATTTCGCACAAGGAGGTAGCGTAACCATGAAGGGTTCTGCGAGACATAAGCTGAGTCAATTGATTTTGACTCTCATTTTGACATTATTCGGTTTGGGTATTTTAATTCTGATGCTGACTTATCCCGCAAAACTCATAGGCGTCACTCAGACGGCGGTTTTAGGGGGAGCGATGGCAGGACTATTATTGGTCTGGCGGCGGCGGATTGCGGGTCAATGGCGTTACGCAGTCACAGCGGCAACAACGCTGGCTGTCGTTGGGACGTTTTTACTGCTGTTATCCAACCAACTATTGACCCAGGTGGCTCAGGCCAGAGTGATGCCTGAAACCAACGCCGCCAACACATCTATTGACCTGCACCATGTTCCCCTGTTGCAAACCTCCAGCCCCATCACCGTGACGACACTGGAGGATGAGCTGAATAGTGACGTTGGGGATGGCGACTGCTCCCTGCGCGAGGCTATCGTGGCCGCCAATACGAATGTGGCCGTAGATGCATGTAGCGCCGGGTCGTCTACCGAAACAGATATTATCGTATTTAGCCCCGTGAGCGCCACCGGAACGATCAACCTTGCTATTTCGGGCACCGGTGAAGATGCAGCGGCAACCGGCGACCTCGATATTACAGAAGACCTGAGCATTGTGGGCTTGGGCGAAAGTAGTACGATCATTGATGGTGGGGATATTGATCGCGTTTTTCACGTTCCTGAAGCAGTAGACTTCGAAGTACAAGATTTGACCATCCGTAATGGCAAAACGAATGACAATGGCGGTGGCATTTATCATCAGGCTAACGGTGATTTAGGAATTATAGATACGATTATTGAGAGTAATGAGAGTGGCAGTAGCGGCGGGGGTATCGCTAAAAGCAGCGGGGGCACTGTCACCATCCAGCGCACTGATATTCTCAACAATCAGTCGGTAAGGAATGGGGGAGGCATATATTACGCTGGTTGGAAAAAGTTAACCATCAAAAACAACAGTAGCGTGCAGAATAACCAGGTCATTGGTAGCAGTCCTTCAATCACAGCCACCAATGCCCGGGGCGGAGGGTTGGCCAATCTCGGCAGTGGGAAAGTTGAAATTAGAGACTCTGACTTCATCAATAATACCGCTTTGGGGGCGGGCGGGGGGCTGGTCCATCTGGGAGACGATAC
>CAZWZZ010000158.1:0-2655 GCA_964638395.1 uncultured Caldilineaceae bacterium | reverse complement strand
ATCGTGGCCGACAATTCGGCAGCGACCGACAATGATGATTGTTTTAGTACCGGCGAACCTATAGTTTCCGAAGGCTACAATCTGGTTGAAACACCCGGTGATTGTGAAGGCGAATTGAATGGGCCTGGTGATATAACAGGCCAAGACCCCCGGCTCGGCCCGCTCCAGGATAATGACGGTTCAACCGAGACCCACGCTCTGCTTATCGGCAGCCCGGCGGTCGATGCCGGTAGCCCGACCTCTTGCGATGGCTTACAAGACCAACGAGGCACAACTCGTCAGGACCAATCCGGTGTCGGCGCGGCGGGTGTGACGTGTGATATTGGTGCTTTTGATTTCGACCCTGTCCTTGTTCCCGAATTGGCGATTGATGATGTTGACACCGAGGTTGAGGGCAATAGCGAGACCAAAGCGTTCATCTTTACCGTGTCGATGAATGCGTCAATCGACACAGAAGTCACTGTCGATTACAGCACTGCCGACGGCACTAATCCCGATTCTAAAGCCACCATAGATGATAATGACTACGTGGCCAATAGTGGCACGATCACCTTTGCGCCGAATGACACGACCGACAAAGAGATTTCGGTTACGGTGAATGGCGATGACAAAATCGAACTGAATGAAACCTTCTTCGTCAATTTGAGCAACTCTTCCTGGGCCACGCTGGCCGATAGTCAAGGCCAGGGCCTGATCAGAAATGATGACGATCCGAACCTGTCCATCAGCGACATCGCCTTTGATGAAGGGGACTCCGGAACCACGCCCCAAATTTTCACGTTCACCCTCTCCGCGCCGATAGATCCAGCGGTCGATGTTTCTTTTACATACATCCTTACTGACGACACAGCGATTAAGGATGAAGATTACGAAGGACCTTTTTCGGGCTTTGTTATGTTTGACGGGGACGCTATTAATAATAACAACGACAACCTGACCCGCAAATCAAGAGTCTATGTGAAGGGCGACACCACCATCGAGCCGGATGAAACCCTCTTTATCAAGATACTAAACCCTGACGGCATAGCTAACATCAATATGGTGGATGACACGGGCTTGATTACCATCATCGATGATGATACGCCCAGAGTAGCCGTCAATGATGTTTCGGTGACGGAGGGGAATGAGGGCACAACGCCAGCCACGTTTGAGATCACCCTTTCGAAGGTGGTCCAGAACCAGGACATCGTGGTCGAATATGAGACCAAAGATGGCACGGCGAAAGCCGGCCAGGATTACGTAGCCACGAGCGGTCAGGTCACCTTTCCTAAGGGTGACAAAACCCCAAAAACGGTCGAAATCACCGTCAATGGAGACGAGGAGGAGGAAACGGATGAGGATTTCTTCATAGAGATTACCAACGTGACGACCGGCGTTAATCTCTATGATGCCGAAGGGAAGGGAACCATCCTTGATGATGATACCGTTGAGCCTCCTTCGGTGGAGGTCTATTTACCCCTCGTGCTGAAATAACAAAAAAGGGAGAGGATGGCGCGTGACCATCCTCCCCCCAATGTCATTAAGTTTGTAGCATCCCGAGTAGGTGAGCGTAGCGAAACCGTATCGAGGGGTGCGGGTTGGCCTCGAATCGTCGGCTGAGCCGCACCCCCTTCGACACTGCCTACGGTCGCAGGACGCGGCTTCGATACAACCGCCGCTACGCTCCCTCCGGTTTACTCAGATGCTACCCGCTTAACTTAATGACATTCTCCTCCTAGCTACGGGATCGAGGCATCCTCCCTTTTGACCACGAAATTATCGAAGCGGATGGTGTTCTCCTGATCCTCATTGACCAATACATACACCCCGGTTCCGACCCCATTCAAATGATCGCCGCCATCGAAATGGGTACCCAGCAACGTATTATTGACGTAAACCGCTATCCTGCCATCACCACGATGCCGTAGGCTCAGGCGGTTGGTCCCGGAGTTACGGTTGATCGCAGAGACACAGCCCCCTTCCAGAACGGTGTCGGAGTCGCCATCCTCCCGCCGAATCAATTCCCAGCCACAATCATCGGCCGGACTGACTCTAAAGAGATAATATTCATCGCCTCCCTCACCATTAGCATAGAGACCATAGACAAACTCGTTGTCGCCGCCCGTCCGTCTGGCCTCTACCTCAAAGAGAGCCAGTCGCCGCTCAGCCCCACTCGGTGCCGGCCGGAAACAATCCTCTTCATCATCACTCTCCCCTTCGAGATCAATGCGATACGTCCCACTTTCATATTCCGAATCGCAACGATTACCATCACTATCCCCTTCGAACCACCCACTGTTGTCATTGGAAAAATCATCGGAATAGAGGATGGGTATAGGCGTCGGCGTTGGGGTCGGCGTTGGGGTTGGGTCTTTGCGAATGTAAGGTAGATAGACACAACGCTGAATTTCAATAAGGATTGGCTCCTGAGCGGTAATATCGACACCGGGGGCCACGACCTGGGCCTTATTCTGGGCGACAAAATCACACTCGAAATTGTTATCCAGCAGTTGGGTAGTCACGGTGATGACAGCCGTTTCTCCACCCGGCAAATTATCCAACTCCCACTCTTTATCATCCCCTGTGCCCAGGGCGGTGGTCACGACGTTACGACTGAATAGAGGCTCTCCCACGATAGACAGGGCCGGATCGGGCATTTCGGTAAAGATAATATCG
>CAZWZZ010000157.1:0-10099 GCA_964638395.1 uncultured Caldilineaceae bacterium | reverse complement strand
CTTCACACCCCATCTTATCACAATTCATCCGCGCTATCTATATACATTTGCCCTAAATTTTGCTACCATAGACGATGATTCGCCAAGCCTCTTTGCTTTCGATGCTTAACAATATTAAGAAACTTGATAATTTGAAACTCGTTGGAACCTTTTTACTAGATAGCGAACCGATCCATGCTTACCCCAATGAATATCATACAGCCCGATTTGGCCTTCGCTCGTCAGGCCAATCGAGCTAATATTCTTATCGTTGATGATAACCGCACCAATCTCCGTATTTTAGTCGAAATCCTCACCGTCGAGGGGTACAAAGCCCGGCCCGCCACCAGTGGCCAGTTGGCGCTGGCCGCTGCCCAGGCCGATCCGCCCGATTTGATTTTGTTGGATATTGTGATGCCCGACATGGATGGCTATGAGGTCTGCCACCATTTGAAAGAGCATCCTTGCACCCGTCACATTCCCATTATTTTCATCAGCGCCCTGAATGAGGTGTTTGATAAAGTCAAAGCCTTCTCCGCCGGAGGAGTCGATTATATCACCAAGCCCTTCCAAGTGGAGGAGGTTCTGGTCCGGGTCGAAACCCATCTGACGTTGCGCCGGCTGCGCCAGAACTTGGAGCGACAGAACAAACAACTCGAACAGGAGGTAACAGACCGCAAGCAGATCGAAAACGATCTGGCACACGTCAACCGCACCCTCCAGCAGCGCGTCGATGAACTCTCGACTTTGAACCGCATTGCCCAAATCGTGGCCTCCACTCTGGATTTGGGTGAGATGCTCGACCTTGTCTCCAGAGAGTTGGTGAAAATTTTCGAGGCCAGCTCCACCGGCGTTATGCTGCTCGATGAGACAGGTCAGGAAGTGACCCTCTTTGCCGATTACGCGGCCACCGCTGACACGCCCAGCATGGTTGGTCTCACTGTACCGGTGGATCAAACAATAGCCGCCCACCACATCTTTGTCGAGAAAAAACCGTTCATTTTCAAAGATGTTCAAAACAATCCCCAGATCAATCATTCCCGTCACTTTCTACGGGAGCGCAACGTGCAATGTTTGATGATCGTGCCGTTGCTGTCGCGGGGGGAGGTCATCGGGACAATTAGCATTGATTCGGAGCAGCCGGATCGTGAATGTACGGCCACCGAGGTGGCCCTGGCCGAGACGATTGCGGTGCAGGTGGCCGGGGCCATCGACCAGGCCCGCCTTTTTGAACGGGAGCGGCAGTTGCGCCACGAGGCAGAGAGCCTGCGCGAGGTGGCGGCCACCCTGGGGGCCAGCCTCGATGAGCAGACCGTCTTGACCAAAATTTTGGAACAACTGCGCCGGGTCATTCGCTACGATAGCGCCTCCGTCTTTTTACAGGAAGGGAACGATTTAGTTATGGTCGCCGGAACGGACCTGGCCAAGCCCCGCATTGGCAACCGCCTCTCGCTGGCCGGTCCCGCGCCCGGCATCCCCGTTTTTAGGGAGAAAAAGCCCACCATTATCGCCGACACCCACAACAGCCCCCGCTGGCAATGGGTTTGGGAAGGCTTGGAGTATATCCGGGGCTGGATGTGTGTGCCCCTGGTGGCGAATGACCGGGCTATCGGCATCCTGTGTGTCGATAGTTTTTTCCCCGATGCGTACACCCCGGCCGATGCCCAACTGGTGCAGATTTTTGCCGGCCAGGCCGCGATTGCCATCGACAATGCCCGCCTTTTCGATGCCACCGAGCAATCCAAACAACGTTTACAAACCCTCTACGAGCGTATCCACGATGAGTTGGCTCTGGCTCAGGAAATCCAATATACGCTTTTACCCCCTCCGCGTCCCGCTTACGACCGGCTGGACATCATCTGTTACAGCCAACCGATGCGGGAAGTCGGCGGCGATTTTTATGGCTACCATCGCTTCCCCGCGCCGCCGTCCACCAATGGCCGTTCCGCTCCCGCTCATTTTGCCGTAGCCGTGGGGGATGTGTCCGGCAAGGGGGTCTCGGCGGCGTTGTTGATGGCCGCCAGCCTGGCCCAATTCGATGCCGTTTTATCCAAAAATATGCCCCCCCCGGAACGCATGCTCGCTCTGGATGAAGCCATCGAGCCATATACCCGCTCTCGCCAGCAGAATTGCGCCCTCTGTTATCTGGAAATTGTGCCCCCCGCCCCCGACGAGGAACCGGAGCAGCCGGGTGAGTTGTCGATCATCAATGCCGGTTGTATCCCCCCTTACCTCAAACGGGCGGATGGCCGAGTCGAATGGCATGAGTTGGGCGGGCCGGCCCTGGGGCAGGGTTTGGGCCGGAGCCTGGGGTATGAGGAAACCAGATTGCCGCTGGCTCCGGGCGACCTCATTATTTTGACCAGCGATGGCGTCGTCGAGGCCATGAATAGCGCCGAAGAAATTCTCGGTTTCGAGCGGCTACAGGCCCTCATCGCTGACGGGCCGGCCGGCAACGCCGAAGCGATGCTCGATTATCTGCGAAACCACCTGGCCGACTTTACCCGCACCGCCGATCCCCACGATGATATAACCATTGTTGTCATCAACGTTAAATAAAAGAGAGCCATTATTTATTTATGCACCCGATCACACCAGCCGCTATACCCGGAGAGGGAGCCATCTTGAATCCTGCCAGACAAACCGTACTCATTGTGGATGACCATCCCACCAATTTGCAGGTGTTGTTTGATATTCTAAAGGGGGCCAATCTCAGCGTCCGGGTAGCGACCAACGGCGAAGCGGCGCTGGTCAGCATTCGGCACAGCCCCCCGGATATTATTCTGCTGGATGTGATGATGCCCGGCCCGGATGGGTTCGAGGTTTGCCGCCGGCTTAAGGCGGATCCGCAGACCAGGGATATTCCGGTGATTTTTATGACGGCGTTCTCTGAGCCGGTCGATGAAGTCAAGGGGTTACAACTGGGGGCGGTTGATTACATCACCAAGCCGCTTAATGTCGAAACGGTTCTGGCCCGGATCGAAACGCATCTCTCGCTGGAGCGGCTACAGCGAGAGATGCACCATAAGAACCGGGAACTGGCACAGACTAACCTGGAATTACAGCGCCGAGTCGAGGAGCTATCCGCGCTCAATTTGATCGTCCAAACCGCCGTCACCAGCAATGATCTGAATGATCTGAATGAGGCGGTGCAAACCATCGTCAACATTATGGCCAGGCTCTTCGAGGCGGAATGTACCTATCTGGCGTTGATGAACGAGACGCAGACAGCATTGGTGACGGTGACTACCTCGACCTCGGAAAAGGAGAGCGGGAGGACATTGGCCATCACCGAACAGTCAGCCCTGCATCAACTCCTCACGGAGAAGCGGCCCCGAGTTTTGTCCCCGTCCGAACAGCCTCCGGCGTTGCAAGCAATTTGCGACCAACCTACCTGTCATTTGATCGTGCCTCTTTTGCTCCACAATAACAGTCTGGGCATCATCGGCATTGTCCGGGCCGAAGCGAACCCTTGCTTTACCTCGGAAGCGGTCAGGTTGGCCGAAACGATAGCCGGTCAGTTGGCCGGGGTTATCGGGATTTCCCGGCTATTTAAAGAGGAGCAGCGGCAACGCCACATCAACCACAGTCTACAGAATATCGCCATCGCCTTGAACAGCACGCTCGATCAACACAGTCTGCTGACCAAGATTTTAGAGACGTTAGGCTGCGTCATCGAGCATGATGGAGCCGCTATTTTTTTGAAACAGGGCAGCGACCTGGTCATCACCAGCGGGGCCAACCTGTCGTTTGTAGACGTTGGCTTTCGTGTTCCGCTCAACAGTCAGGATCCGGTGGCCCGTGTTTTCCGGCAACAAGAGACGATTATTTTTGATGATGCGTCTGATGAAGCGACCTGGCACAGTTGGAACGAAGCCGAGCCGATCCGCAGTTGGATGGGCTCGCCCCTGATTTTTGACCGGCAGTCGATTGGGGTTTTAACCGTCGATAATTTTCAGAAAGAGGCCTATGGGCCGGCCGATGCCCAAATTTTACAAACCTATGCCCATCACGCGGCGGTGGCCATCCGCAATGTCCGCCAGGTGGAGCGCACCGAGGCCGCGCTTTACCAGACCGGACTGTTTTATCGCATGGGGAATATTCTGGCCAGGATGACGGATATTCAAGAAAGCCTCGGCAAAGTCCTGCCCGGCTATTTATGGGCCTTGAATTTGGCGCAGGGCTGCCTCTGCCTCTTTGAAGGGGCCGACAGCAGCGAGGCTTATATAATTTGCGATGATGACCAGACTCAGCCTCAACCGCCGCTCTATCATCTCGACCAGATACCGGCCATTCGCCAAAAAATTTTAGAGACGAGCCGCCCGCTCATAATCGAGGATGCCTCAACTGATTCGTTACTGGTCGATTGCCGTGATATGGTCAATGAAGGGCAGCTCAAGTCACTGTTGATTGCCCCGCTTATCATTCGGGGCGAGGTCATCGGCCTGTTGAGCGGCTGGACGACAGAAGAGCCACGTTACTTTACCGAACAGGAGGCCGATATAGCCCAGACGGTGGCCGGACAAATTGCCACAGCCGTGGAAAATGCGCGGCTCTATCAGGAGGAGAAACGTCAACGCCAACGGGCCGAAGAGCAAAACCGGGAGTTGGATGCGTTCGCCCATACCGTGGCCCATAACCTGAAAAATTCATTGGGCGTGGTGGTCTCCTATGCCGACTATTTGACGCATTATAGCGACCGGATGAGGCCGGAATTTTTCGAGGAAGCGATCAAGACGATTCTTGAAGCCGGGAGCAAAGGGGCCAGCATCGTCGATGAGTTGCTCATCCTGGCCGGGGTGCGGAAACAAGCGGTGACGTTGGCCCCGTTGGATATGGCCGATATTGTTCATCAGGCCACGCAGCGGCTCAGCTTTATGATCGAAACTTATCACGGTGAACTGATTACGCCCGCCACCTGGCCCGAAGCCAGGGGGTATGGGCCGTGGGTAGAAGAGGTGTGGGTCAACTATCTCAGCAACGCTCTAAAATATGGTGGTCAGCCCCCCCGCCTGGTTTTGGGGGCCGCTCCCCAAGCGGACGGCATGGTTCGTTTCTGGGTTCAGGATAACGGCGAGGGCATCACCGCCGAGAAACAGTCAACGCTGTTTACAGAATTTACCCGCTTGAACGAGGTCAGGGCCAGGGGGCACGGCCTGGGCCTGTCGATTGTCCGGCGCATCATCGCCAAGCTCGGCGGTCAGGTCGGCGTCGAGAGCGAGGGGGTGCCGGGCCAGGGGTGTCGCTTTTATTTCACCCTCCCCGCGCCGGTCGAACCGTAACCTCAAAGACCAGGATAAATTTGAATATTTTGGCGTCTTGCTTTTTAATTATAAGGTAGTTCCAAGATTTAAATGATCCCAAAGTTGGATGATGAGCCCAGGCTCGGATTTTTGGGATGATTATTTTTCTGGCACTGCCTTAAGAGAGACTCTTGAGACGGTGAGCGTGGCCAGGGGGGGCAGCATAGCATGACGAATATCATATCAGAATTGGAAACCGAGTTGTCCGGCGTCGCGCAAGGAGGGCAACGTCGGAAGTATCATCAACTGCTGGCCCAGGTCTACGAAGATCAGGGGAATTTTGAGAAAGCCCTCAGCCATTACAAACGCTTTCACGCCCTCCAGCAGGAGATGGAGCAAACCGACGCGGCGCTGAAAGAGAGTGAGCAACGCTTCCGCCGCATCGTCTCTTCGATTAGCGACTATATTTATATGGTCAAATTTCTGCCGAGCGGCAACGTCACCCTGACCCCCAACGAAACCTTCCAGATTGCCCCCAACATCGAAAAGTTGACCGGCTATCCGCTCGAACAATTCGAGGCGGATCCCGATTTGTGGCCCGCTTTGATTGACCCGGCTGACCAGGCAGTCGTAACCAACCAGATCGAAAAATTTCTGCGCGGGGAGGATAGCCGGATCGAGTACCGGATCAGGCGGGCCGATGGCCGTCTCGTCTGGGTGCGGGATAAAGGACGGGCCGAGAAGCAGGCCGATGGCAGTGTCTTGGTGTATGGCGTCATCAGTGACATCACCGAGCGCAAACGGACGGAAGCCACTCTGAAGCAGACGAACGACGTCATGGAACGGCGCAGTGAGGAGTTGGTCACCCTCAATTACATCAGCCAGGCTCTAACGGCGACCCTCGATCCTCGGTCCCGGTTGAATGTGATAGCCCAAGCCCTGGCTCGTATTTTCGAGGCCAGTTCGACCGGTATCAGCTTTCTCAACGAAGACAAAAGTGGCGTGGTTGTCTATGCCGACTATTCGGTTCGGGATGACATCCCCAGCGTCGTCGGCCAAACGATCCCAGTCAAGCTGGATGAACCGATCCCGGCCCGTATTTTTCTCGATAAAGAGACGGTGGCTCTGAGCAACGTCCAGACCGATCCCCTGGTCAAAAATTCCCGCGAGGTGTATCGCCAACGGGGGATCCACGGCTTGATGGTCGTGCCCCTGCTGGTGCGGGGGGAGGTGGTCGGGACGCTGGGCATCGACACCGACCAGATCGACCGGGAGTTTAGCGCCGAGGAGATCAGGCTGGCCGAAACCATCGGCGGCCAGATCGCCGGGGCCGTCGAGAGCGCCCGCCTCTTCGTCGAGGAGCAGCAGCAACGGCGCATCGCCGAGGGGCTGCGGGAAATTGCCACCATCCTGAACCGCAGTCTGGATCAGGAGACGCTTCTGGCCAAAATTATGGAGCAACTGGGGCGGGTCATCCATTACGACAGCGCCGGTATCTTCTTACAAGAAGGCGAGACGTTGAAATTGGTCGATGGCGTCGGCATCGACCCGGCCTTCATTGGTTATACTCTGCCCCTCGCCGTGAAAACGCCGGAAGTGCAGGTGTTCGAGCAACAAACGCCCCAGATCATCGCCGACGTGCGGCATCATCCCGATTGGCAAACCTGGACCGATGATGATCCGTTGCGGGGCTGGATGGCCGCGCCCCTGCGCGTCGGGGACCAAACCATCGGTATTGTGACGACCGACAGTTTTAAGGTAGACCACTATCACCCGGAGGATGCCCGGTTGCTGCAAACCTTTGCCGATCAGGCCGCCGTGGCCATCCGCAACGCCCGTCTGTTTGATGACATGGAGCAGGCCAAGGAGGTGGCTGAGATAGCCAATCAGGCCAAAAGCACCTTCCTGGCCAATATGAGCCACGAGTTACGCACCCCGCTCAATGCGATTATTGGTTTTAGCCAACTGATGCAGCGTGATCCCGACCTGACCCCCGACCAGTATGAAAATCTCGAGGTGATTAGCCACAGCGGTGAACATCTTTTGAAACTTATCAACGATATTTTGGAGATGTCCAAAATCGAAGCCGGTCAGGCCGTCCTCAATGAAAACAGTTTTGACCTTCACCAACTGTTGGATAATCTGGCCAGCATGTTCAGCCTGCGGGCAAAGGAAAAAATGTTGCTGCTCGATTTCGACTATGCGGCTGATGTGCCCCAATATATCCACACTGATGAGGGTAAATTGCGCCAGATATTGGTCAACTTATTGAGCAATGCCCTTAAATTCACCCAGGAGGGCGGCGTCACTGTGCGGGCACAGCCTCTGGATCCCCTGCCTGTCCCGACCGGCCGGGCGGAAGCGCCACCCCTGCGTCTCCTGTTCGAGGTGGAAGATACCGGCCCCGGCATTGCCCCGGACGAAATCGACAGCCTGTTTGAAGCTTTTGTCCAGACCCGCACCGGTCAACAGTCGTTGGAGGGAACCGGGTTGGGCTTACCGATCAGCAAAAAATTTGTGGAATTGATGGGGGGCACGTTGAGCGCCGATAGCCAGATCGCTACCGCCGAACATCCGGTCAACGGCACCATTTTCCGTTTTGATATTCAGGCCAGGCTGGCCCAGGCCAGGGATGTCGAGGTTGATGACTCGCCCCACCGGATTATCGGCCTGGCCCCTGACCAGCCGCGCTACCGGATTCTGGTTGTGGAAGACCGCCCGGAGAATCGGATGCTGATGCTGAAGCTGCTGCAACCGATTGGTTTTGAAGTGCGCGAGGCCGCCAATGGGCTGGAAGCCATCGAAATTTGGGAGGCGTGGGCGCCACACCTGATCTGGATGGATATGCGGATGCCGGTCCTGGATGGCTACGAAGCCACGCAGCGGATCAAAGCCACGGCGAAAGGGCAGGCCACGGCTATTGTCGCCCTGACAGCCAGCATCCTCCGTGATGAGCGGCGACAAATTCTGGCTATCGGCTGTGACGATTTCGTACGCAAGCCCTTTCGTGAAGCGGAAATTTTTGATACAATATCTAAACATCTGGGGGTGGCGTATCTGTATGAGGAAGCCACATCCCCCACGATGAAAAGGTCTCAACCGCAGGCCCTGAAGCCGGCGGCGCTGAGCGGCTTGCCGGCTGACCTGCTGCGTAAGTTGGGGCAGGCGGCGCTCCACACCGATATGGAGTGGGTCGATAGTCTTATCCAGAAAATAGAAGAACACGATCCGGCCCTGAGCGAGGCGTTGGCTACGCTGGCTAATGATTTTGAGTATGAACAGATCTTGGCCTTAGTCCAGGCAACGCTCGCGGCAGATTGATTACCGATAATAGTTTTTTTACCAACCAAACGAGATAAACATGGGGTATCACCAACTATCTGAGTCTGATGTCATATCACAGAACCATCGTCCAAACATTCTGGTTGTGGATGATACACGGGCCAATTTGCGCCTGCTGGTCAATATTCTGGGCGAATATGGTTACAAAGCCCGGCCCGCCCCCAATGGGCGTCTGGCCCTGTCTACGGCTCAAGCTGAGCCACCCGATTTAATTCTGCTCGATATCCAGATGCCGGACATGGATGGCTACCAGGTGTGTGAGGCCCTAAAAGCGGATGAACGAACCCGGCACATTCCGGTCATCTTTGTTAGCGCTTTGAGTGAGACGTTAGACAAGGTTAAGGCGTTTGCGCTGGGGGGTGTCGATTACGTCTCTAAACCGTTTCAAGTCGAAGAGGTGTTGGCCCGCGTCGAGACCCATTTGCGATTGAGCCAGCTCCAACGGGAGTTGACCCGGCAGAATGAGCAGATGAAGGCGGAAATTGCCGAACGGAAGCGGGTTGAACAGGAACTTCAGCGGGCGAATGATGAGTTGGAGCGGCGTGTCGAAGCGCGTACCGCCGAGTTGGTCAGGCTCAACGCGGCCTATGAGCGGTTTGTGCCCCGCGAGTTGGTCAGCTTTCTGCAAAAACAGAGCATCGTCGATGTCCAACTGGGGGACCAAATCGAGCGGGAGATGACCATTCTTTTCTCCGATATTCGGGATTTTACCTCCCTGTCGGAATCAATGTCGCCCCAGGCAAATTTTAACTTTATCAACACCTACCTCAGCTACATCGGGCCGGTCATCCGCCGCCATCGTGGTTTCATCGACAAATATATGGGGGACGCGGTCATGGCCCTCTTCCCTGACCAGGCCGAAGATGCGCTCCAAGCTGCAATTGATATGTTAGATGAAGTGGCCAACTACAACGCCTATCGCTGGCAGCGGGGACAGCGGGCCATCCGCACCGGCATCGGCCTGCACACGGGCGATTTGATGCTGGGTATCATCGGTCAGGTGGAGCGGTTAGAAGGGACCGTTATCTCCGATGCGGTCAATACCGCTGCCCGGATCGAGGGGTTGACCAAGCTGTACGGGGCCTCGCTGCTGGTCAGTGAGAAAACGCTCTTTGGTTTGTCTGCGCCCAATCGCTACAGATTCCGTTTTTTGGACAAGGTCAAAGTCAAGGGCAAGCAGGAGCCGATCTCGGTTTTTGAAATTTTGGATGGTCTATCGACTGAGGAATTTGACTTAAAACTGGAAACGCGCCCCCATTTCGAGAAAGGGCTGCTCCATTACCATAGCCAGGAGTTCGAGACCGCCAAAGATTACTTTGCTCAGGTCGTAGCCGCCCATCCCACTGATCGGGCCGCCGTAATTTATCTGCAACGAGTCGAGCATTTCATCGACCACGGCGTGCCCTCCGGTTGGGAGGGCGTCGAAGTGTTGGGGAGTAAGTAACCAGCATCCCAAGCAATGTCATCAAGTTCGTAGCAGCCCGAGTAGGTGAGCGTAGCGAAACCGTATCGAGGGGTGCGGCGGGCGATAGCCG
>CAZWZZ010000156.1:0-10117 GCA_964638395.1 uncultured Caldilineaceae bacterium | reverse complement strand
TCTCCGGCCCCGACGAGGCGTCCATCCGGGGCGTAGATGGCCGCCATCTCCGGCGTGTCGGTCATGATGGGGTTCAGGAGGTGGGCGATGTAAGCCTGCATATCTGACATGACCACCCCTTCCTGGGCCAGACGGATCGTTGGGAGCAGAATGGTAGAGAGGGGCAACCGGCCCCGCTCTTCGACCATCGCGCATAGCCCGGCCACGACGCCGGGCACGGCTACGCTGCCCCGGCCAATATAAAAGGGCTGCTGGGCCGAGCCGAAATCGACCATTACCTGCCGGAAGTCAATCTCGGTGGGCGGGGCGGTCCCGTTGGCAGTGAGACCGGGCATATTACTAAAGAAATCGTAGACAATGGCTTGCTTGTTGTGGGGATTGTAGAGTTGGGCGATACCCCCGCCTCCGATGTTGACCAGGGCCGACTCGGCCACGAACGAGGCAAAGGCGGCGGCGGCAGCAGCATCAACGGCATTGCCGCCCTGTTCGAGCATCTGGGCGCCGGCTTGGGCGGTCTGGGGATGGCCTGCGGCAATGACACCTGTTTTCATTTTTTCACGACCTTTTTAAGGAATCTGGTAACTAAGTTTTTATGGCGACGCTCTGGCAGGGTCGCCAATGTCTATTTTAACACACCTCAGCGGGTGGGGCAACGGTCATAGTTTTTTTAGACCTGTTCGTGAAATTCGTTGCTAATTTTTGGCTTGATACATCTTTTCCCATTAGACGACCCCAGTCGGTAGCTCTGCATATAACCGTGGACCAGTCAAAAAGCCGCTTTTTTCGCTCTAGCCAAGTCCGTGACTTGGCGATTCTGGGCCGGAAACGCCAGTCACGGACTGGCTTCGCGCTAACCACGATGTTGTGTAGAGCTACCCCCCAGCCTCTCCTCCCGATTTATTTGTAATTTCGATTAACGGTGTATTAATTCTCCAAATTGTCCACATTTTGTCTACAAATACCTTGACAAACGGAACTAAATCTGTTACGATGTCAAACGTTTGCCCGACAAAAACATTATTGGTCTAAAAAGTTAAATTTGACAAATATTTGTCATCAGGTATATTTCTGTCGTTAATTTTTTACACAAACAATTAAAAATGCAAATATTTTGTGACACAAACTATTTATCCCAAAAACTGTATCCTCACCGGAGAGGAACAACCGTCTAATGAGCCAAAAACCGACCTCTCGTGAAGAGCGCATCCGCCGCATTCACGATGTCTTCATCTCGATGATGTGGATTCACAAACGCAACATGACCCAGCGGCTCCAAACCTTTGGGCTGACCCCGCCCCAATTCATCACCCTGGCCACCCTGTCCGCCCACAAACAGCCCTGCACCATGCGGGACCTGACCGACATCACCTTTCAAGACCCGCCGACGATGACCGGCATCATCGACCGCCTGGTGAAGATGAAGCTAGTCCGCCGCACCCGCAGCGAGACCGACCGGCGGGTGGTGCTGGTGCAGGCCAATGAAGAGGGGGATGACCTCATACGCCAGATCGAAGATCAAACCCTGAACGACGAGAAAATTGGTTATGCGGCCCTGTCTGATGAGGAGTTGGTCGCCCTGGAAGAATTGGTCGAATACCTGCTGCGGATGCAGATTGGCCGCTACAAATCGGTGCAAGATGCCGATTTGGATGTTGAAATCGAAAAGCTGAGGTTGTTCAAAAGCGATCCCATTCGTTACAGCAAGCTCGAAAATGAAACGTAGAATGAATTTTTTTTTGTATCACCACCCCAACCAACCTGTATATTTTAGAGGTGACAAAGCTAATGCGACAAAAATTATTTCCTATTTTCTCACTCCTGATCGCGGCGCTGCTCCTAGCCGCCTGTGGGGGAGGCGGGCCACCCGGCGCAGCCGAGGCCGAGAGCAGCCCCACGCCCGACCCCGGCGTTCCCGTCGAAGTGGCCGATGTCGAGAGCGGCGACATCACCCTCATCTACGGCTACAATGGTAGTCTCCAATCGAAAGATGAGGTTGATATTGTGCCCAACCTGTCCGGCAAAGTCACTTCCGTGCCGGTTGAGGTCGGCGACGAGGTGGCCACCGGCGACACCATCGCCACGCTGGAGCAGGATGTTTACCTGGCCCAGTTGAAGCAAGCCCAGGCCCAGAAGACGCGGGCCGAGTTGGAGCTGGAGAAGCTCAGGCTAGGCTCCCGGCCCGAAGAGGTGGCTGTGGCACAGGCGGCGGTCGAAGCGGCCCGGGCTGCGCTGGATGATGTGGCCACCATCGACGATGACGAACGAACCCAAGCCGCCGCTGAACTGGCCCGCACCCAGGCCGAACTGAAGGTTGCCCAGGCCGATTATGACGCTATCGCCTGGGCCGGCAACGTCGGCGAGCGGCCCGAAGCCCTGGCTCTGGAGCGGGCCACTGTCGATTACGAAAACGCTTTGGCCGACTACAACCTGGACACCAACCCCAGCGACTCCGAACTGGCCCCGCTCATCACCCAACTGGCCCAGGCCGAGCTAAACCTCATCCTCCAGCAGCGCCCCTACCGTGACGTTGATTTCGCCATCGCCGAGTCGAGCGTGACCCAGGCCGAAGCGGGCGTCGAGTTGGCCGAAATCCAACTGGAAGACACCATCCTGACCGCCCCCTTCGACGGCATCATCGCCGAGTTGAACATCACCGAGGGCAGCACCGTCGGGCCGCAAAGCTCCGTCGCCGCCTTTGTGTCGCAGGACGTGGAAGTAGCCATCGAAGTCGAGGAGACGCGCATCAACGACATCTTCAAGGGGCAAAGCGTCTCCCTCAAAATGTCGGCCTATCCCGACCAGATCTTCCCGGCCACCGTAACCAGCATCGCCCCGACCGCCGATCCCAACACCCGGACTTTCACCGTCAAAGTGACCCCGCTCGATGAAGAGGGCTTGCTGCGGAGCGGCATGTATGCCGATGTCTCGATTTTGGCCGACGAGCGCACCGATGCCACCCTCGTGCCCCGCGATGCCCTGGTGCAACTGGATGACCAGCGCCAGGCCGTTTACGTGGTCGAAGAGGGGCAGGTCGAGCAGCGCGAGGTCGAAGTGGGCATTACCGACGGCCGGCGAGCCGAAATCCTGTCCGGTCTGGAGCCGGGCGAGGTGGTCGTCATCGCCGGGCAGCCCAGTCTGACCGATGGGGCTAAGGTTGAGGTCACGAATCGGTTATAGGTTTTTCAGAAAAATAGGCATCCCGAAAAACTGAGTTTGTGGTCGGTAGTCATTTGCTCTTGGTCCGTTGCCAGATATCCAAATTCTTGCACTCCGAGCCGGTCTGTAATCGGCGGTCGGGGTTACAAACCCCTTCTGAGCATCACAATTGGATCGACTGACAAAGGACTACTGACAAATGACCACTGACTCAAATCCCGGAGTTGCCTTGAGATTAACTATTCAATTACCCAGCTAAGGATACACTATGGCTCTAACAAGATTAGCCCTGACCAGACCCCTGACTATGCTGATGATTATCATCACGATGGTCATCATGGGCATCCAGGGGTTCAACCGCCTCCAACTGGATAACTTCCCCCAGGTCGATTTTCCGTTCGTGACGGTGACGACCGTCTTCCCCGGCGCTTCGCCGGAGGATGTGGAGGAGTTGGTCATCAAACCGATTGAGGATGCGGTGGCCACCATTTCCGGCATCGACGACCTCAACTCAACCTCCAGCGAAGGGGCGGGTACGGTCATCATCGCCTTCCAGGAAGGCATCGACGGCGACCAGGCCGCCATCGACGTGGAGCGGCAGGTGGCCACGGTGCGGGGCCAGTTACCGGACGAAGCGGAAGACCCGACCATCGTCAAAGCGGACATCAACGCTATTCCCATTGTTATTCTAACCCTGAACGGTCCCCAAAGCCAGGATGTCTTGTTTGACATCGCCGATGATGAGCTGCGGACTCGCTTTCAGTCGGTCCCCGGCGTCGCCTCCATCAGCGTCAGCGGCGGACGGGAGCGGGAGGTGCAGGTCTTCCTCGACCCGGCTAAATTGGCCGCCTTCGGCATCCCGCTCAGCGATGTGCAACGGGCGCTGCAAGAGAACAACGCCACCTTTCCCGCCGGCTCTATCGACGAGGGCCGCCAGAAAATCGCCGTGCGCTCCGTCGGGGAGTTCACCGACCTCGATCAAATTCGGAACGTCGTTATTCAAGAAGAGGATGAAGATGAAGCAAGCGGCGGGCGCGTTTACCTGCGGGATGTGGCCACGGTCGAATTGGGCTTCGAGGATCGAGATAGCCTCATCCGCTACAACGGCCTGGATGCCGTCAGTATCAGCATCGTCAAATCGAGTGATGCCAACACCGTCGAGGTGGCCGACGCCACCCGTCAGGCCATCGACCGGGCCGGGGACCTCCTGCCGCCCGGCGCTGAGTTGACGGTCGTCGTCGATAACTCCGAATTTATCCGGGACTCGGTCAACGCTGTGCTGGATGACCTGGTGCTGGCCATCATCATCACCGGCCTGGTCATCCTGATCTTTCTGCATACCATCCGCAGTACCCTCATCATCATCCTGGCCATTCCCACCTCCATCATTACCACCTTCCTGGTGATGTGGATGCTCGGTTTCAGCCTGAACCAGTTGACCCTGCTGGCGCTCACATTGGTCATCGGTATTCTGGTGGATGACTCGATTGTGGTCATCGAAAATATCGAGCGCCACCTGGATATGAAGAAACCGCCGATGCAGGCCGCCCTCGATGGCCGCTCGGAAATCGGGCTGGCCGCGATCACGATCAGCCTGGTGGATGTGGTGGTTTACATCCCGGTGGCTTTCACCTCCGGCATTATCGGCCAATTCTTCTTCTCCTACGGGGTGACGGTCGCCTCCGCCGCGCTGATCTCCCTGTTTGTGGCCTTCACCCTGACGCCGATGCTGGCCGGTCTATGGCTAAAAGATCAGAGCAAGCCGGAAAGCGAGCCAAAGGGCTTACGCAAAGTTTTCGCCACTATTTTCTGGCCGGTCGGCTGGGTGTGGGAGCGCTTTGTGTGGGTTTTCGAGAACGGTTTCCAACTGCTGGCCCGCTTTTATGGGGCCACGCTGCGCTTCTTTCTGTGGAACTTTGCCACCCAACTGCTGGCCATCTTGCTGGCCGTGGTGGCCCTGGCCGCCGGCTTTTATCTGGTCGTGGGCGGCTTTGTCGGCAGCGAGTTTTTGCCGCAGCAGGATGACGGCCAGATTCGGATCAACATCGAAATGGCCGCCGGCACCAATCTGGACGCTACGGATCGGGTGGCTCGCCAGGTCGAATATTTCATCCTGGACAACGTCCCGGAAGCGACCGCCATCCAAACGACCGTCGGCACCAGTGGCGGCGGGGGTGGTTTCGGCAGCGGCAACCGTTCGGCTAATCGGGCCACGATCAATCTGTTGCTAGATGATAAAGAGAGCCGGGAGCGGAGTACGACTGATGTCGTCGATGATTTGCGTCCCCTGTTGCAACGCATTCCCGAAGCGACGGTGACCGTTGCGCTCAACTCAAGCGGTCCCGGCGGCGGCAGCCCCATCGAAGTGCAAATAATCGGCGACGATCCGCAACAGTTGATCCAATTGGCCGACCAGGCCGCAGCGATCATTGCCGACGTGCCCGGCGCGACGGACATCATCAACACCGACGCCGCTCGTTCGCCCGAAACCCAATTCGTGGTGAACCGGGACGCGGCCTTAGATCTCGACCTGCCGCCGGCCGACGTGGCCAATACGCTGCGGACGGCTCTGAGCGGCAGCCAGGTCGGAGATTTCGAGCCACCCGGTAGCGATACGGAAATCGACATCACCCTGCGGATGAATGAAACCGCCCGCGAGGATGTCAACGGCTTGCTCCAGATTCCGATGAAATATATCGACGGGCAGCCGGTGACGCTGGAACGTGTCGTCAATGTCGAGCGTAACCTGACCCCGGCCCAGATCAACCGGGCCAACCGCCAACGGGTGCTGGACATCGGCGTCGGCGTGACCGGCGGGCGCTCGAACGGGGAAGTGACCGACGACATCGAAACCGCGCTCAACGAGCAGATCGACTTTCCGAGCGGTTACGGCTTCCAATTTATTGGGGCCTCTGAAACGCAGCGGGAGTCCTTTGCTCAGTTGGGCCAATCCATCCTGCTGGCCATTGTCCTGGTTTACATCCTGCTGGTGGCCCTGTTCCAGAGCTGGTTGCAACCGTTTGCCATTATGCTCTCCCTGCCGGTGGCCCTGGTCGGGGCCTTTGGCGGGCTGTGGCTGACCGACAACACGCTCAACATCAATTCGTTGTTAGGGATCATCGTCCTGGTCGGGGTGGTCACCAAAAACGCCATTCTGATTATCGACTTTACCAACAACCTGCGTGAAAATGAGGGGTATCAACGGAAAGAGGCGTTGGTTGCTGCCGGGCGGCTGCGACTGCGGGCGGTGCTGATGACGGCCTTGACCCTGATCTTCGCCCTGCTACCGCTGCTGCTCGGAACCGGCGCGGGGTCGGAGAGTCGCGCGCCGCTGGCGGCGGTTGTCGTTGGGGGGCTGCTCTCCTCGACGCTGCTGACGCTGGTCCTGGTTCCGGTCGTCTACAACTTCTTCGATTGGGGCAGCGGGCTACTGCAACGCACCTTCAGGACGATTATGGGCGACAGCGACCCGGACGAAGAGGCCACCCAACCCCAGCCCGACACAGGGCCAGGCCCGGACAAACCCTCCGCCCAGCCCAAGCCGTCGCCCCAGCCGGGGTCGGCCATGTCGTCGAATTAAAAACATAAGGATACCATCCAGATGAACCAACCAAAACTCTGGTTACTAACATTCATAATATTGGCCATCGCCCTGAGCGGCTGTAACATCATCGGGGGCGAGATTGAAGAGGAAGCGGAGACGCGACTGGACATCAACGAATGGCCGACCCCGGTCCCGACCGAAGCGCCGCCCACGCCGACGCCCTTCATCAAAGTAACCCCGAAAGTAACCCCGCCGCCGACCGTTGCCGCCGAAGCTGAGGTCGAGGCTACTACACCGCCCGCCGTGGCCGAGAGCGACAACGCGGTGAGCGACTCGACCGGCGACCAGGCGGCAGCCGGTTTAGGCGATGTCGATCTGGGCAACGTCGATCTGCTGAACCTCGATCTGAGCGACGTGGGCGGCAATCAAGCCCTGTTTGATCGGGCCAACAGCCTCATCAACGAGCGGCTGCCGGCTGTCGGCGTCGGCGTTATCCGCGTGGATGATGCCGCGTTGCGGAACGGGCCGAGCGATAGCTATGGCCGGGGCAGCGGGTTGGCGCGGGGCGAACTGGTCGGCGTCTCCGGCAAAAACAGCGCCGGGGATTGGGTCTACGTCTTCGGCACCTCGCAACGCCGGGGCTGGCTACCGCTGACCTCGATCCGCTTCGTCGGTAATCTGGACAAAGCGCCGGTCGTGCCGCCCGACCCGCTGGCCGCCATCGCCGCCGAGCTGGGGCTGGCTCCGGTTTCAGCCGGCGCAGCCCAAACGACCGGCGACACCGGCCAACCGACCAGCCCGGCCCCACCGGCGGCCACGCTTGACGATCTGGACTCCGTGGCCCAAGCCTCGATCAATGTCAGCAGCGTCAATGTCCGCCAGGGACCGGGGCCGGATTATGGTCGACTCGGTGCGATCACCGGCGATGCGCCGGTTGAGATTTTGGCCGTCAACCAGCAGCAGGATTGGGCGCTGGTCACCACGCCTGATTTAGAGGCGGGCTGGGTCTATCTCAACACGTTGACCCTCGATGGCGATCTGAGCGAGGCCCCAACGGTTTACTCCGCCCGGCCCGACACCAACATCCCCTCCGGCCAGATTGCCCCCATCTCCCGCATCGTCGGCGGGGACGGCGCGACCGTGGCCGCCAACACCTCGGCCGCGAGCAGTCAGCCCATTCCGGCGACCGGCGTCAGCGATACGCCGCCCGGTTTTGGCGGGTTAGCGCCATTGACCAGCGGCCAATTAACCAAACCGAAGGTCAGCCTGCGTTGGGGACCGGGCGAGGAATATGGCGAGATTGACGAACTGACCTCCGATGATACCAAAGTTGACATTCTGGCCCAGGACGACAGTGGTCAGTGGGTTTTCGTCCGCGTCCAACGCTTTGAGCAGGATTTGGGCTGGCTGGCCGTGGAGGATTTGGAGATTACCGGCGATTTTAGCGATGCGCCCCAGATTATCACCGCCCGCGTTAAGAGTAACGAGGTCGAAGTGTGGCGTGGTCCCAACATCGATCAGGATAAAATTGGGCAACTGGGCATCAATACCATCGTCACCGTGTTGGGTCTGGATGATCGGCGCAGTTGGGCTTTGATCCAACTGACCAGCGGCGAGGGGTTGGGCTGGCTGCCGCTCCGTTTCCTGGAGGTCAGTTACCCGCTGCGTGATCTACCGCCCGCCCCCGACATTCCGGTGCGGCAAGAAACGGTGGTCGAAGCGCCCGCCCCACCGCCCATCCCCCCCCGCCCGGTCGAGGAGAGCCAACTGGTTCTCCAACTGAGCAGCGGCGGCGAAATCGTGGTCATCAACCCGGACGGCACGGGGCTGCGCTCGCTGACCAGCGGCATCGACCCGGCCCTGTCGCCGGATGGCCAGACGGTCGCCTTCACCCGCTGGGAGGAGGGCGAGGCCGGCCGGGGCACGCTGTGGACGATTGGCAGCGACGGTGGCAATGAGCAGGCCGTGCTAGGTTTCATAGACAAGCAGCCAAAAGGGCCAGAATGGTCGCCCGATGGCTCCCAGATTGTTATCAATTTTCAGCAAGGAGGGCGTTTGGAAGAGCGCCGGCTCTGTACCGACCTGACCCAGAGCGATCCGGCCAGTCCGCCCGGCAACGCCACAGATATTGATGTTGGTCTCGATAATAAAGGCGAGCCTGAATTGTGCTGGACCGTGCCGCCCGATCCCTTCTGGGACCTGCGCGTGGTCGATGTGGCCGATGGCGATTTTCAGGATTTGGATGGGGGCACGTATGCCTTCCGCCCCACCTGGGACCCTAGCCAACCGTGGCGCATCATCTCCGATGGGGGCCGGGGCTTGTTGGCGGTCAGCGTCGAGGGGGATTATCAGCAGGAAATCAGCGACATCGTCGGCGACAGTTCGCCGGTCTTTTCGCCGGATGGTCGCTTCATCGCCCTGACAGCCGGGCGGCAGGGGGGCGACTCCGGCTACGACATCTACCGCCTCAACCGGGATGGCGGCGGGCGGGTGCGCCTGACTGAGACGCCGCTGTGGGTTCCCCTGGAGCCGGACAGCAACGGCAAACAGTGGAACAACGTCGCCCCGGCCTGGTCGCCCGACAGCAGCCAGATCGCTTTCCTGACCGACCGCACCGGTCGCTGGGAGATTTGGCTAATGAACGCCGACGGCTCCAACCCACGCCCGATGTTCTCCGATGCGGTCAACGCCCAGTTGCCGCTTGAGTATAACTTTGTGGATGAGCGGGTGATTAGTTGGCGGTAGAAGGGGATGCGTTGGAGCGGATTGTGCAGGAGCGCATCAGCTTGGTCATCACCCAGAGGCGTTGTCGGCGCGGGAGGGCTATATGCCGGACTCTACCAGACCCAATTTCGACACACCCCGACCCTATTAGCGGGACGGTTTGAGGGCCACGCCTGCATACATCTCCCCCAAAAAGCGGGAGGGCACTCGGGCCGCGATGTGGGCCTGGGTCAACCCGGCGGCGGTGGCCAGCTCGATGAAGGTGGTTTCATCGAAGGGATAGGGCACGGCGGCATTGCCCCGGTTGGTGTTGTACTCGACGATAATGAGACGACCGCCCGGCTTGAGCAGCCTGACCAAATGGGCCAGCACCGGCCCCTTGTCCCGGACGAAGTGGAGCGAATTGGCCAGCAACAGGCCATCCAGCGGCGGTAGGGACAGGGGGCGGTTGAAATCGGCGGGGTGGGGGTGAATGGTGGCGGCGGGGTAGCTTTCGGCAACGTTCCGGGCCAGCGCTTTCAACGAGCGGCGATTTTTATCGACGGCGTAAATCTCGTGGTCGCCGGACAGGAGGGTGTGCAGGGCCGAGGTGAAAATGCCGTCGCCACAGCCGACATCGGCCCAGGTGCCGCCACTCCCTGCCGGCAGCGCCGGGCGGAGGAGTGTCCGGGATTTGTCGATGCGGTAGGCTTC
>CAZWZZ010000155.1:0-10149 GCA_964638395.1 uncultured Caldilineaceae bacterium | reverse complement strand
TCCAATGTGTTGATGGACATACTCGCCAGGGTGAACTCTGCGAGCTGCCGATGTATGATCGGGCCGGCGAGATCGTACGCGGCCAGCGCATAGATATTCCTGCGATTCCGGGCCAGGGATGACGTTATTGACAATTATGCCTGACTTGGGCCGCTTGTTGAAAGTGAACGAGAAATATTCTTGAAAACCATAATTCCCAGCCGGAAAGCGACGAAGAAGTATTTGCAAGGGCAAGCTGTTAGCACGGTAGTTCTATGCAGCAAACTTGTCACCCTCTGACCGTTGGGCTATTATAACGCCGCAAACCTTTATTTTCCCAAACAACATAAATCAATAAGGATACAAACAACGCATGAAATCAAAATTTGTGGATGTCACGCTGCGTGATGGGCATCAGAGCCTAGCGGCGACTCGAATGACCACGGAACAGGCGATGCGCGTCTTGCCGATGATTAATGATGCCGGCTACCCGGCTATGGAGTTGTGGGGCGGGGCCACGCTGGACAGCGCCATCCGCTTTCTGGATGAAGACCCCTGGGAACGATTGGATACCTTTCGCCAGACGTTGGGCGGCGGCCAGAAGATTCGGGCCTTGCTGCGCGGCCAAAACCTGTTTGGCTACCAACCCTCCGCCGATGATCTGGTTATTTCTTTCGTCAAAGAGGCCGTTCAAACCGGCGTGGGCATTATGCGCATCTTTGACGCCCTCAATGATGAGCGGAATTTGCAAATCTCCATTCTGACCACCAAAGCCTGGGGCGGCAAAGTTGAAGCAGCCCTCTCCTACACCACCAGCCCGGTCCATACCACCGACTATTTTGTGACGCTGGCCAAAAAGTTCGAGGCTGAGGGGGCCGACCAGATCGCTATCAAGGATATGGCCGGGCTACTCTACCCGACCGCGGCCCAATCGCTCATCAAAGGGCTGAAGCAGAATGTGTCGCTGCCGCTGGTGTTGCACAGCCACTCAACCACCGGCGTGGCCGAACTGAACGCGGTCATTGCCATGCATCACGGCGTAGATTACATCGACACGGCCATCACCCCCTTTGCCGGGGGCACCTCCCACCCGCCCATTGAGGTGATGGCGGTTTTCGCCGAGGAAATGGGCATCGACCCCGGCCTGGATAAAGGGCTGATCTTAAAGGCGCAGACCGAACTGTTCAAAATTTTTGATGAACTGAAGGATGTGATCCCCACCTACGGCAAATTTTTCCAGCCGGTCAGCTTCGATGATGTAGACCGGGATAAAGTCAATCAGATCATCACCCTGGTGGCTACGGAGGATGAAGAGTCTATCGAGCAAGCCATCCCGCTAATGCGTGATTTGTTAATGGGGTTGAAGTATCCCGACTATAACGATAAGATTTTTGAGGCGCAGGTTCCGGGGGGGATGCTGTCAAACCTGCACAACCAGTTGAAAGAGATGGGCCAACTGGACAGAATGGATGAGGTGTTGGCAGAAATTCCACGAGTGCGGGCCGATGCCGGGTATGTGCCCCTGGTGACGCCCACCAGCCAGATTGTCGGCTCCCAGGCGACGTTCAACGTTATGACCGGCCAACGGTACAGTATGGTTCCCGATCCCTTCAAGATGATTCTCAAGGGGGAGTTTGGCCGCACCCCGGCCCCCTGCAACCCGGAGATCGTGGGCCAGGTTTTGGGCAACAACGAAGAGCCGTTGAAATATCGGGCTGCTTCCTACCTACAGCCGGTCCTGGAAGATTCGTATGATCTGCCGTTTGTTAAAACGCACAAAGATTTGCTGCTCTATCTACTGTTCAGCAGTTCCGCAGAGAAGTTCCTCAAGAAAAGGTATGGATGAGTCCGGCCAGATTTTGTGCGACTCGGTTATGATCGACAGGATTGCCGCCCGTGTGCAGGGGAAGGGCTAGAAAAGACAGCGATCAGGTCCGGCTGGACGGGCAGGATTTGTCGCCGGTGCCGCCCCATCGCTGTGATTTTGGGCTGATGTGCCAAGATTTTGCCCTGTTTCCTCTTTAGAGGAGGCAGACAAACGCAGATCGCTCTATCTTTTGTTAGCCGCAAGGAGATGAGATGAGTCACCCTGCTGTCAAGGACGTGAAAGTTTTTGTACCCACGCTTGATTTCGATGAATCGCTACGATTCTACACGGCCCTCGGTTGGCGGTTGAATTGGCGACACGAGGAGCTGGCAGAAGTGGAACTGGCCGGCGTTCGTTTATATCTGCAAAAATTCTATGCCAAGGAATGGGCCGAGAATTTTATGATCTACGTCGTGGTGGCGGATGCTGCCGCCTGGTACGATCATATCGCTGCCGTGCTTGAGGATCACGACTTCTCGCAGGCCAGAGTGGCCCCGCCAAAGGAGGAACCGTATGGGGCCATCGTCACTTACGTCTGGGACCCGTGCGGGGTTCTGATCCACTTTGCCCAAAGCGTGTAATAATAGACGTTGGGCTACCCCACCCGTTTCAGGTCGCCGCCGGACACGAGGGCGGGACCTGCGATCAACCATAAACCATCCGGGGAGGGATGAGCGGCTCCATCAGAGCCGGTTTAAGGAGTCACAGATGATCGGCTGTCTCTCTCTGGTCTTGCTATGTCACGCGCCACACCGACCCCTGACCGGGGGCGGGTGTGGCGCGTTTTGGTTTGACCTAATGGCCTGATCCGGCTGTAGCGGTTGGCTTGGCGGGGGAGTGGCTGATGAATGGGGCGGCGTATGGTTTTGGTGAATTGGCAAAGTGATAGGAGTAGGGGTATAATGGGGGGAGTGGTTAGATATAGCTTCAAGTAGGGAACGGGGATTTAACAACTTGTTGACCAGGTCATTTAGCCTTAATTCCCAATAGATTTTCGTCCGGCTTTGGGTAGTGTCCCTCAACTCCCTTGATTAACTATTGGGTAAATGGGGCAATTATTTGGCAAACTCAAAATTACAGCAGATATAATCAAGGAATTTTTGGAACAGCACCCACAAAGTTGACTCTAAAAATCACGAATAGAGCTTCAAATAGTAAATTTTGCACCGTTTTTTGATGGCAAGCACTGAAATAGAGCCAGATTTTGTCTCATAATCGGGGTAATCAAGTCATAAGCTCGTCAAGGGAGTTGAGGGACACTACCGAAAGTGTGATACTATATGAATTCAAATCGTTGGATTGTGTTTGCCTCCTGTTGTGTGGTTTTTATTTATCTATTTGCTTTCAACTCGCTGCCTTGGTTTGTATTCTGGTCTCCCGATGAAGGAGCAAAGTTTATACAGTTTCATACCACCTGCGGCATAAAGGCTTACTTGCCATATCCGGGTCAGAGCTTAGACCCAGAATACAACTTTTATCCTGATAAACCTCACTATCCCCAACGAGAGGCTGATAATATGATTAAATGTCACTGGCCTACCCTATTCCCACTTGTATCACGCTATTTTTACGACACCTTTGGTATTATAGGCTTGTATGTTATTCCACTAATTAGCGGGTTGCTCATTACGATGCTAGCAGGTCGGCTGACCTACCTGTTGTTACCGGCCGCGACCTCAACTGCTATATTGGCCGTTGGCCTGAGTACCCCCATTTTCTTCTACAGTTTGTTGTTTTGGGAACATACAGTTGTCGTCCTATTGGGGTTAACCGGATTATGGTTGGTGATAGAGCTATATCAAACCAGGTATTGCCAACTTGCGACAATTTTATCAATTTTTTTATTAATTCTTGCTACTTTGATGCGCGTGGAGATGATTGTTTATATGCTGGCGCTATTGTCATCGTTAGCATTAACGGTACTCTTACAAAATCGCCACAAAATTGGAACTGAATGGAAAACAATAGCCGTTATATCAATAGGCATTCTCTTTCTATTTGGTATTTTGGTTACAACGCTGCCCGACAGATATAGCCAGATTATAGAAACAGCTTTGGTCAAAGTAACCGACTCCCAACAATGGTTCAATCTACCCCAAGAGATAAGAAATTTGTGGATCAATACATCTACCGAGTTCAGTCCGGCGGTTGACACATCTCTGACTTGGTTGGGGTTGTTGGGCCTTGTACTGGCAGCAATTGGAGCAATAAGGTATCCAAGACAACGATGGTTAATAGTAATATCAATCATTACGATAACAGGGGTCAGCCTTTATGTCCTATTTTTGCCCCAGCCCTATCGAAACATCCATGCAATTTTTCTGATGTCACCCTTTTTGGTACTTGCCTTTCTGATTGTACCCTATGCGCGTGCTTTATGTTATTTTGAGACAACCGTATTGGCCTTGACAATTATTCTATACTTGTTTATTGGCACGGCTGCCGTTATTGCCCGCGGCGGGGCTGGGGCTGCCGAGTTTGAGTGGGGACCACGTTATATGCTAATGTTTTTCCCATTAGCCGGTATCGGGGCTGCGGTAGGCGCTCATTATTTCTACCAGCAGCTTACATACCGTTCACACAAAATAATCTTTGTCGGGTTGGCTATCTTGACATTGTTCATTGGCCTCGAATATCAAATACGCGGTATCCAAGAAGTACAACGGACCAAACAAACAATTGTTGCCTACGCCGAAATCGTAGAGGAAGCTGGCACTCCTGTTGTTACGGATGTGTGGTGGCTGCCAGCCGTATTAGCCCCCCGCTTTGTTGACCAAGAGATTTACACGCTGCCCCAACAAGAAGATTTACATCAATGGTTAAACCACACAAACGGTCAGGTAGACTCGTTCATGCTGGTCAGTCAGAACCCACTCAATGCTGATTTTGTTCAGGCTGCCCCGCACCCAATCAGAATCACTGAAGAGCAAATAGCTAACAATATGTTTTTTATTAAGTTCCATACACTCCGTTAATAATGTCCGTGATCTCGCCAAAAATACGTTTGATGGATGCTCTATCACAATTTCGAACAGCCGCTCTATTCTGGAATATCACTGTCTTTGGGGTCCCATTACTGATCTTTCTTCGTACCGTAGCCCCCACAGTTTACGGTCTGGATAGCGCTGAACTAACCACCGGAGCTTACGTATTGGGTATTGTCCATGCACCCGGTTCACCCTTGTATTTGTTGTTGGGGCATCTATTTACCTGGATTCCGATTGGTGATGTCGGCTACCGTCTCAATCTGTTCTCAACATTTGCGGCAGCGTTGACCGTCTGGTTTGTATTTCGTATCTTATTACGCCTAACTCAACACCACTTGATTGCTTTGATGTCGGCCTGGTATTTGGCTTTTACCTACTATTTTTGGATTAGCGCCCTCTTTGCCGAACTGTATGCTATGCACGCCTGCTTGATGGCGGCGTTGCTCTGGTTGGCATTGCTGTGGCGCGAACAACAGCAGTCGTGGCAATTGTATATGCTGGCTTTTGGGTTTGGTCTAAGTACAGGAAATCATCTCTCGATGGTGCTGTTGGGACCAGGATTCGCCTGGTTAACCTTGTTCAACACGTCAGCCGCCTCTTGGAGACAAACAGGCCGCCTCTTAACGGCTATAGCTTTTCTGTTTGTGGGATTGATGGTCTATCTATATTTGCCCCTGCGGGACCAATCGAACACCGCGCTAAACTATGCCCGTGATTACTGGTTGATAGACCTGAATACCTGGTCCGGTTTTTGGTGGATGGTCAGCGGACAGATGTTTGGGTCTCTGTTTTTTAGTGTCCCCCCCAGCGAGCTGCTTTTGGAAACCAGACAATACATCCATCAACTTTGGAGTAATTTCTTTGGCCTGGGTGTTGTAATTGGACTGATCGGGTGTGCCGTCCACTTCAAGAAAAATCCGGCGCTACATGGCGGGCTGTTACTGATGTTCTGTGGACACCTATTCTTCTACCTTACCTATGGCGCAACAGATAAAGAGTTGATGTTTTTACCCACTTTTCTGATTTGGGGCTTGTGGACCGGGTTGGGCGTTGCCTATCTTAACCAACGATTAAAAGATCAACTCCCCTATTTTGGAGTACTAGCGATTACCGTGTTGGTGCCGGTCAATATCTTTTTCAATTTTGGCTATGTTGATCTCAGCCACGATTGGTCGGCCCGGGAATTAGGCGAGTCTATTTTATCCCAACTAGAGACAGACGCTGTCTATATAGGAACCTGGAAAGATGTTCCGATAATTGAATATTTACAAATTGTTGAAGATCAGCGGGCTGATGTTACACCGGTACAGCTTTTTTTTACCGGCCCGGGAAAGGCAAAGAGAATAGCCTATGAAAAGTTAAGTGATAATTATCCTGTTTACAGTTCTGCCATTTATAACCTGGATGACAACAGTTTTCAAAAAGAGTATCTGAAAGGCTGTCAATGTTATCAACTAAAACTGACTCATCAATAATTAGGAGGGTCTGATGAAATGTTCTAAGCAACAGTGGCAATCTATTGGAGCAGTAGCCATGATGGTTTTGCTAAATGGGCTGGTTGTGATGCAGCTCACCGGTGTGTCTTACGCCTCGTTTAATTGGATATATTTTGCTCAGGCGTACTCACCTGGTAGCATCAGTGGTATCGTTACAGATAAAACCACCGGCAATCCGGTAGCCAACGTCATAGTCTCAGCCACAGCGGCTACTTGGCAGACAAATGGTTTTGGTTCAGCTATGACCGACGCTAATGGTAAATACACAATCAGTGATTTGCCATCGGGACAGTATAAGATTAATTTTCGGGATTCAAGTGGCACCTACCTATACCAGTATTATATGAACGTTGGCAGTTGGGATAAAGCAACAGTAGTCGCTGTCACAATTGGTCAAACAACCAATGGTGTCAACGCCCAACTCATCACATCCGCTCAAGCAGTACCCCCCCAGGCTGAAGTTAGCGGTGGCGCTTCCACCTCCTCCGATCCATATACTGGTCAAGTTTCGGTTTTCGCTTGGGGCGACTTGACCATCACCCGGACTGCAACCTGTACCACCGGTACACCTACGAATGTCATTTTGAAAATCGGAAGCAAGAGCTTTTCAATGACCGATGCCGGTGGAGGGCAGTACACCGTTACCATACCCCGCGCTCAATACAGCCAGGTTAGTAGCGAATCTGCCATCAGCGTTGAGGTTACCTGTAGCGGCGGCACCGAGACTACCGAAATTGGGACCCTGTACATCGACCCCAGTGGTTATGTATACGATGCCCAAACCCAAAAGCCCATTGTCGGGGCAACGGTCACCCTGTACAAAGACTCCAACCGCACTCCGAAAGATACCGGCTCGGTTGATCTGACGACGCAATGTCCCACTATCAACACCCGTCCCAACTCAGATTGGTTCAGTGGTGATTTACCATCTGCTACAGTAGAAACAAATCAAGTCGCAGATATAAATTCTGGTCAGTTCATTCCGACCATAAATCCGCTAACGACCGGTACTGATGGGTACTATCGTTGGGATGTGGTGGCTGGCTGTTGGTATGTAGAGGTCAAGGCCGACAGATACGAAACCAAAGTCAGTCCTGTGGTTGGCGTGGTAGAAGGCGCAGAAGTCACCGACCTTGACTTTTATCTGGAAAGAAACAGCTTTGGTATATATCTTCCGCTCGTTATAAAATAGCCCTACGCAAAATTTTTTCTGAACAACTGTCAGTAGACCGCAATCGCACCCTTCGATACAATCGTATTCTTCGATTTATTCAGGATGCTGCGGTCTACTGACTATAGACATAGCCTTAAGTAGACAGCACCTACTACGATTGAGGTTTATCAATCTAATTGGGCCAGTAGTCCAAACAAAAAGCATTCTTCAATAAAAAAGGACCCCCCCATGAAACTCGGCGTCACCTTCCCCCAAAACATCATCGGCGGTACACCGGCCATCGTCCGGGACTTTGCCCAGACGGCGGAGGGGCTGGGCTATGCCCATCTGGTCGCCTACGACCACGTCCTGGGCATCAACCCGGCGGCTTACCCCGACTGGCGCGGTCCCTACACTTCGGAGGACCTGTTCCACGACCCCTTCACCCTCTTTAGCTACATCGCCGGGATCACCGAGCGTATCGAGCTATCGCCCCAAATCGTCATTCTGCCCCAGCGCCAGGCGGTGCTGGTGGCGAAACAGGCCGCTTCGTTGGATGTGCTGTCGGGCGGGCGGTTGCGACTGGGCGTCGGCATCGGCTGGAACAAGGTCGAATACATCGCCCTCAACCAAAATTTCCACGACCGGGGTAAACGCTCCGAGGAGCAGATCGCGGTGATGCGGGCGCTGTGGGCCGAGCCGCACGTCCGCTTCGAGGGGGAGCAGCACACCATCCCCGACGCGGGTCTCAACCCCCTGCCCACCCGTCCCCTTGAGGTGTGGCTCGGCGGCGGGGCCGAGGCCACCTTCGACCGCCTCGGGCGCCTCGGCGACGGTTGGCTCAACATCTACGTCGCCCCCGACCAGGCGCAGCCGGCCCTCGACAAAATCCGGGCCAGCGCGGAAAAGGCCGGGCGAGACCCCGCCCGGATCGGGCTGGATTGCTGGGTGGGCATGGGCGGCGGCTCCCCCGCCGCGTGGCGGGCCGAGATCGAAGCCTGGCGCAACCTCGGCGCGACCCACATCACCCTCAACACGGTCTTCAACCGGGGCCACCTCAAACCCATCGAAGGCCGGGAGGTCGCCACGCACCTGCAAGCCATCGAGACCTATATGCAGGCCGTCGCCGATCTTTTCGAGTGAGGGCCTCAGCCGACCACATTCTTCAAGGCCAAGATAAAGCCCAGATGCAATCCCTCGTGAAAGTTGATGAAGACCAGCGCCTCTGCGAGGGTGGGCAGATAGACGCCGGTGCTGGTGGTGAAGGGCTGGAATTTTGAGAAAACGCCGCTTCGGTAATCGGCCTCCAGACGTTGAGGCAAGGCAAGCAACTGCTCTAACAAGTGGGGCACATCCGGCTCCCTTTGCCAATCTGCCGGGGAGGTGCCGTTTTTGAACATGGCCACCTGTTCCTCACTGACGGCCATCTCGACGCCGCACAGCTTGTAGGACAAAAGCTCCTGCACAACGATGATATGCCCCACATTCCAGGCGATGTTGTTATCAAAGCCGGGCGGAATGGTCAGATACGCTTCGTGGGACAGTTCGGACACGGCCTGGTGGGTTAATTGTCTCGTTTTTTTAAGAATGTTGATAGCTTCCATAGTGAACTCCTTTTTGTCTGGTATTGACTCAACTCCTTCCTCCGCTCCGGCGATACAGTCGGTTTAATTATGTCAACAAAACAACACATTGACATAAGCCAGTTGAAGTCACCAATTTAGCAACCCATCACGTTTGCAAACGACCTAGCCGTTTGACCAGCCCCGCCCGGACATAAATGCTCCGGGCTATCAAACAACGCCGGATCAATCCGGCTTGTCACTAAAACCCCATTGATGGGGTGCTGCTCAATAGCTCGGCGAGCCTGTCCTGAGCTTGTCGAAGGGTTCATCGCCGAGCGGGGCGACAAGCGGACGAAGTTTCGGAAGACATAATCAATTGACATAATTAAATCGATGGTATCGCTCCGGCGGGGGAATGACACCGGGACGCTCCGGCGTCCCACTGCCCACGTGAAGCCGGGGGCTACTAACGTAGAACGTTGGAACGAGATAAAGAATAGAACCAGTTTCACTGTCCCAATTTGGCGCTGGCCAACCGGTTCAAGCTGACCCCGGCTTCGGCGGCTTCCAGGGCCAGGCGGCGATGCAACTCTGGCGGTACCCGCACCAAAAATTTGCCGCTATATTGTCTGATGGCAATCGGTTCGGGGATGGGTTCGTCACCGGCTTGCATATCCCTGACTACGTCTCCGACCACCTCTCGAATGCCGGTTAAGGCTTCGTCCTGGGAAGGAGCTAACCAACTGAGCGCCGGAAACTCAGCACACAGGCCCACATATTCTTGATCTTCCTCGGACCAGGTCACGCGATAGGTATAGCGATCATTTTCAAGTTTCATGGTGCGTCTCCAATCTATCGATGGCTCTTAACACCTGTCTCACCTGATAGGCTTTGGCCTTTCCTTTATCATTTTGGATATTCACCCGGGGGTCACCCGGCCACGGCGTTTTGTAAATGCAGTGGCTACTGCCTTGTTGCCGAGGCTGGCCAAAGTAAAAGTCACAAACTTTTCGCAGATCACCAAAGCGAATTCCTTTTGGATTGCGTCTCATTTTAGCTACAATGTCTTCAACCTTAGCCATAAATATGGTACCATTATTAG
>CAZWZZ010000154.1:0-10196 GCA_964638395.1 uncultured Caldilineaceae bacterium | reverse complement strand
GCGGGTGGCGCGGCGGCGGGTGGCGCGCCGGCCGGGGGTGCGCCGGCGGGGGGGGCCTGGCTGTAGACGCTGGTCGCGCCGTAGCCATAGGAGACGCCGGGCGCGTCATCATCGGCAATCACTTCGACATCCACTTCATAAGTTACACCTTCAACGGTAACTCGTAATTTTTTCATGAGAATTTTCCCTCTCTTTAGCAATTTATAGTACGCATCGGTTAGGCTCGACGTGGGTCACAGCCCCACGTCGCCGGTCTCAGACCGGCTTGGAGCATCTCATTACGAAATTGATTATTTCGGCTTGATCGCGTGAGATCCCATCACCGTTTCGGCTTGATCGCGTGAGATCCCATCACCGTGGCCCGACCCTGGATGGCCCATGTTTGGTCTGCCGGGCTGCGGCGATAGCGAATATGTTTGATCTGAACCTTCTGTTCGATAGCTACCGCCACCGCTGCCGAGATAACGGCAATTAGCTCCGGCGTTATCTCTCCCGCCGACGAGAGCGCCGGGGTCGGGGCCGGCGCTGAGGTTTCAGCTTTCGGCTCTTTGGCGCTGCTCCGGTCAAACATCTTGTCTAGCAGATGGAAATAGCTCAGGATGATAGAGATACCGGTCAGCGCGGTAAACACAACGACCAGGCCGACAACGGCGATCTGTGTTCCCTGATTCAGCATTTCGTTCATAAGCTTACGATCCTTTCCTTAGAATTCCAGCTCAATAGCCACCTCGTTTTTACGCCCACCTATTACATGGGGATCAAACCGTGCTTCTTCTGCGGGCGCAACTCTCGCTTTGTCCGCAGCGACTCCAGAGCCAGGCTCAGATAGCGGCGGGTTTGCTGCGGCTCGATGACGTCATCGACCAGGTTGCGCGAGGCGGCCAGGTAAGGATTGGCGAACTCCTGCTGATACTCATCGACAAACTGTTTGCGGGTCTCTTCCGGGTCCTCCGCCTCTTTGATGGCGTTGCGGTGGATGATGCTCACCGCGCCTTCCGCGCCCATAACCGCAATCTCGGCGGTCGGCCAGGCGGCAATGCGGTCAGCCCCCAGGTCTTTACTACACATCGCAATGTAGGCTCCACCGTAGGCTTTCCGTAAAACAACGGTGATTTTGGGAACCGTGGTGGCCGAGTAGGCGAACAGCACTTTGGCCCCGTGGCGAATGATACCGCCATGTTCCTGCTGGACGCCCGGCATATAGCCCGGCACATCGACAAACGTGACCAGGGGGATGCTGAAGGCGTTACAGAAACGAACGAATTCGGCAATTTTATCCGAGGCGTCGATGTCGATAATTCCGGCAAATCGATTCGGCTGGTTGGCCACAATGCCGATAGATTGGCCGTTGATGCGGGCGAAACCGACGACCACGTTCGGAGCGAAATGCTCCTTCACCTGGAGGAAATCGCCGCCATCCACGATATTGGTGATGACATCGAGTACATCATACCCCTGCCGGGGATTGTCGGGGATAATCGCATCGAGAGCCGGGTTGTTCGATATATCCAGATCACCCGTTCCATATTCGGGGGCATGCTCCAGGTTATTAGCGGGTAAGAAACTGAGCAGCCGTTTGCAGATGTCGTTGGCCTGCTGGTCATTGTCGGCCAAAAAGTGAACGTTGCCGCTCTTGGCCATCTGCGGCTCGGCCCCGCCCAAATCCTGGGCCGAGATTTTTTCGCCGGTCACCTGGGCAATGACCTGCGGCCCGGTGATGAACAGTTCGGCCCCTTTGACCATAATGATGAAATCGGTCAGGGCCGGAGAGTAGGCTGCCCCACCGGCACACGGTCCGGCGATGATTGAAATTTGGGGAACCACACCGGACAGTTGCACGTTGCGGTAGAAGATGCGGGCATAACCGCTCAACGCGCCAACACTCTCCTGAATACGCGCTCCGCCGCTGTCATTGACGATGACAATTGGCGAACCACATTTGAGGGCCATCTCCTGCATCTGGCAGATTTTATCGGCATGCATCTCGCCGACCGAGCCGCCGGATACGGTAAAATCTTGAGCGGCCACAAAAACCTGGCGGCCATTGACCGTACCGCCCCCCGTGACCACCCCTTCAGCCGCTAAATCCTTACCGGCCATACCAAAAGAGGTGGCTCGGTGTTTGGTAAAGATAAACATCTCCTGAAAGGTGTCCGGGTCGAGCAGATGCGCGATGCGTTCCCGGGCGGTCATGCGCCCTTTCTCGTGCTGCTTTTCGATGCGCTTTTCGCCACCACCGGGGTAGAGGTTGGCTTTACGCTCTCGTAACTCCTTAATCTTGTCTTTTGTTGTCATATAGCAACATTGCCTCCCGTCGATGTCCATGCATCGATCATTTAGAAAAATATCCTCGCTGCGAGTTGACCGCCGGTGATCCTGGGTTCCCTATTTTATGAACCGATCACCATCGCCCAACACGCAGCGTAGCGGATCTTTTTTCGTTGTGAAAGTAGTCATCTAAAAAAAACAATCACCAGTCCTTAGCCCAGTCACCCTAGTCAATGTCCAAAAACTGGTGATTTGGTCACATTCCCCTTAGCGATTCAACCAATATTTACCGCTCTCGGCCACGCTGGCGGCCACAATCGCTTTACCCAGGTCGATCAGAATGAAGGGCTTGACCCCAAAGGTCCAGGCCACGGCCCAACCGCTCAGGTAGGCCAACCAACTGGCCCCGGCGGCATAAATTACGACAATCCCGGCGATAGCAGCCACAAAGTTCCCCCACCAGCTTTGCGCGGAGAAGCGCTGAGCCAGCCAGCCGGTCACAAAAGCAGCCGGGGCAAAGCCAATCAGATAGCCGGCGGTCGGGCCGATAAAGGCTGCCGCGCCGACAGCATTGGTATCAACCGGTAACCCGGTGGCGATCAAGCCCAGATAGGCTACCTGCGCCGCAAAACCACCCCAGGCCCCCAACACCAGACCGGACAGCACCACGGCCAAAAGTTGCAGTGTAATCGGGACGGGACCAATCGGGATAGTAATCCGGGCTGTCAGCGCCATCAGCGCCGTAAAGAAAAGGACACCCACCACGGTTCGGGTGAGGTTCTGATTAACTTGGGTGGTTAACGTTTTGGTTTGCATTATTGTTCTCCTCACTTATAGTTTAATTTACTTTAAGAAAACAGCTACTACTATACACCCACTTCGTCACCTGCGTAAGTGACGTTTCTCCCAAATCTCTAGTGACAAATGTCATATGACGTTCCGTGTTTTGGTTTTGGACTCCTTTCTGTATTCAACGGGTTACATTTTGAGGCACACGCTGTCGCTCCACAGCGCTGTTGATAAAGCATCAAGGCTTTGAACTGAGTTTCACGACGGGCAAATCTATTCTTTTGTTTAGGTAGAGTGTGGCAAGGGTCGGGTGACGTGTGGTGTAATACGGGTCGGGTTATCTCGATAAGGAATGGCCCTAATGATAGTGGCGATAGAGTATTTACGCAAGCGCCGCCCCGGAGTTATTGCTGTGACCTTTAGAAACTTTAAGAATCAGCCCCGGATGACCAATTCATACCCGTTCCAAGACCATCACGTAATGATCGCCCCAGCCCCCCGCCAAGCGAGCCGTGGCTTGCTCAAAGCGGTTGAGAGCAGCAAACAGGCCGGGCCAGCGATTGACAAAATGGTCGATATAGCTGGGGGGCAGCCACAAACCGAGGCTTTCGGTGTAAAGATGGCGGAACCAGGGACCAAAATCGGCCCGCAGCCGGCCAGCCGACGGATACCAGATGGGGATCACGACCTCGCCAATTTTGGCCGGTGCGCCGTTGCGGGCCAGACGACGCCAGGCCGTTTTGGGCTGGCCGTGGAGCAGATACCAGCCGATTTCCCAGGGGCAACGCGGCCCCATCGGCACAAGCACCGCTTTACCACCGGGCCGGATCAGGGCCGCCAACGCCTCGGCCAGCCCGGCCCAATCGTTGATGCTGTTCAACCCGCCGAAGTTGGAGTAAACGCCGTCAAAAACGTGTTCCGACGGCCCCCCTCGCTCCGACGCTCCCACGCGGAGCGTCGCCGGGGACGCAGAGCGTCGCCACGAGTCAATAATTTCCTGCAACGAAAGCTGCTCAACGGCGACGCGGGTTGACACCCCCGCCGCCTCAGCCTTCGCCTGCGCCTCCGCCACCATCGCCGCCGAGCCATCCGTCGCCGTCACCTGCACCCCCCGCCGGGCCAGCCAGACGGCATCCTCGCCGGTGCCGCAGGTTAGCTCCAGGACGTGCTGGCCGGGGCTAAAATGGTGGGCCAATGTATGCCAGACGCGGGGCCGGAGGAGACGGCCGAGTGGAGTATGGGTGAAATCGCTGTCGTAATCGGCGGCGAAAGCGTCGAAGGCGGTGGGGTTTGTCTTTGTGATGTTCACTGCACCTCGTTAGAGCTTTTCCATAAATTCATCGGGCGTGACTTGAGCCTGTCTCAAAATACCGCGCAACGTTCCAATCGCTACTTGCTTATGGAGCGGCACGACACAACCAATTTCACCGGTGGTTGTCTGCTTTTTGAGGACCACGTGACTTCCGCGCTGTCTGACCTGTTCAAACCCCAACTTTTCCAACGCCTTAATCGCTGCTTTTCCAGAAACCCTACGCAGCTTTGGCATACACCGTGGCCTCGAATGTGGTCAAGATAGGTTTTGAGGTGTGGGGTACGGGAAATTCTTCGAGATAAAGCTCCGTCGCTTCTCTCAAATTGGCAATCGCTTCCTCGATAGTCTCACCCTGGCTGATTGTGCCCAATTCAGGACATTGCGCGACGTATAAATCATCTTCTTTATGGACAACAGCCGTAAAAGTGTGCAAAGCCATTATTCACTCCTATTACTCGATTTGCGTCTAAAATGAACCGCATACTTTTCTTCTATAAGTTCATCTCTGGTTCAGCGAAGGCTCTCCATCACCTCCTCCGGTGTCCGGTTTGGAAATAGTCCCCCAGTTTGAGCGATACCTTGACGAATTTTTTGGAGGCAGTGACGATACAAGTCAGGGTTATCATTCCTACCACGCATCCGCCGCTCGCTCTTTGGCCGGCCAGCCACGCCCGCTGCCGGCCTGATCGCCGCCATTTTCCCGCTCGTGCTGCGTCAGGCGCATGCCCAGGCGACCCCGTTGGGCGTTGATAAACAGTTTACCCAACCGCAGCCAATCCTGCGAACCGGCCTGGCGCATTTTGTGCAGATTGACCGCGTTGACCATCCAGCGGGTGGCGTGGTCGTAGAAGCGGCGGGAGTAGCGCCCGTTGACGTTGAGATCCCGGTCAGTGCGAGCCTCCCAATCGAGGTGGGAGACGACTTTGTTTTCGACGGCCTGGTAATATTTTGTCCCTTTAATAGGATAGGCGACCGTGGTCAGGAAAATATCGGGATTAGACCGTTTGAGATGATCGACCGTGGCTTCGATGTCGGCCACTTCCTCGCCGTCATAACCAAGCATAATGAACATCCCGACCTCGATACCCTTCTCTTGGAGCATCTTTGTCTTGATCTGCACATCCTCGATGTCCGTCTTGCGCTTCATCCCGTCCAGAATACGCTGCGAGCCGCTCTCGGCCCCGATCCACAGCCGGTAACAATCCATCCCGGCCAGGGCGTCGATGATTTTCTCGTTGAGCCGGTCGGCCCGGCTGATGCACTCGAAAGGAATCTTCAGGCCGCGCTGCTTGAGCAGATCGGCATACTGTAAAAACCAGCGAGGATGAATGGTCAGCACATCATCGGCGTACCACAATTGGTCAGGATTATACCGCTCTTTAATCCAGGCCACCTCGTTGACCACATCCTCCGGGGAGCGGCGGCGGTGGGTTTCGCCAAAGACGGTATGGCTGCACCAGGTGCAGGTGTAGGGGCAGCCTCGAGCCGTAATCAGCGACACCGAACTCGTGCCGTGGTGGGTTTTCCATACGTCGAGGTAGCGCTCCATCGGGATGGCCTCCCGATCCGGCCAGGGCTGGGCCGACAGGTCGGGAATTTGGGGCCGGGGCGGGGTTTTGACCACCTGGCCGTCGCCATTGCGGAAGACGATGCCGAAAATAGAATCGAGTTGGGTGAGGCCGTGCCGGGCCAGGTGAGGAATCAGTGCCTCGATGGTCACTTCTCCCTCGCCGATAGCCACGATGTCGGCCCCGGCGTCGAGATACGCCTCGGCGTAATGGGGCGGCTCCGGCCCGCCGACGATGACTGTGGCCTCCACCTCCCGGCAGACCCGGATCATCCGCAGGACGTTCTGCTTGGTCATCAAGTTGCAGTAGAGACCGACCAGACCGGGTCGCGTCCGGCGGACGTAAGCCTCAAACTCGGCCAGCGTCTCGAAGGTACTATCGTAGACCTCGACGCCGAAGCCCTTGGCCTTGAGGTGGGAAGAGATATAAAGCAGCCCTAGCGTCGGGTAGGGCTTCATAATTTGCTGTTCGTGTTCATCCTCGGCGATGAAATAACCGTGGGAAAGTAGAATATCCATTTTGATTGCCATGAAATTTTGGAGGGGCGAGGCCACTCGGTATGGCGACACTCTTGGAAAACAACCGCTGTTCCGAGTGGCCTCGCCCCTACGCCAGATGTTTTTTAGCTCGGAACAAACTTACGCAATTCTGTACTTAGTCTGATTTTGGATTGTAACACGATGCAGATTAACCCACAAACCAAATGTCGTGTGGGGGCAGACAGTCAAAACATTCCCTATTGACCGCTCCGTAGTACTGTGGTACTATAGAAGCGTGGGTGGGTGGATCAGAATGTCTGAAAACGTGATTGTCAGAAATGTCAGAAATGTCAGAGATTGTAAATGGTGGTAAAGCAGCCTGAGCGGGCTGTTTTTTTGTTGCCTCAGCTTCTCTTCGGCCTGACCATCGACCCGTTGAAGGGGTTTGGAGGTGGAATAAAGACAAGGTATAATGGGGGCAGCCGATTATAAACAGAAAGGGAAACCGATGTCACTGACTGAGTTACTGCCAACGATAAAAATGTTGCCCCGGGCCGATAAGCTGCGTTTGATGCAGTTGCTCGTGATCGACCTGGCTCAGGAAGAGGGGGTGTCCCTCCTGGCAGCAGAGGCCGAGTATCCTGTCTGGACGCCGATTAATGCAGTCGATGCGGGAGAAACATTGTTGCAAATGTTGGAAACCCATCGAGCGGAGTCATGACCGAACCGGTTCGTTTTCCATATACCGATCCGGCAGCCGTCTCCGCGTCAACAGATTTGGTGGCCTATGTGCCGATAACCTTGAGCCGGGAAGGTCGTGTGTTAACTGTTTCGGGCTTGTTAGATAGTGGCTCAAGCGTCAACGTTCTGCCTTACCTGGTAGGCCAGCAGCTTGGTTTGGATTGGGAGCAACAGACAATTCCTGTTCACCTGACCGGCAACCTGGCCAAGCTGCCAGCGCGAGGGGTGATGATCTCCGGTCAAGTCGAGCCATTTCCGCCGGTTGATTTAGCCTTTGCCTGGACCCGATCCACCGAAGTACCTATCATTCTGGGGCAGGTTAACTTCTTTATGGAATTTGATGTTTGCTTTTTTGGCGCTCAGAAGATGGTCGAAGTCAATCTGAAACAATTATAAACAGCGCGTAATTTTTTCCTGGACGGACCGGAGTGTAACAAAGCAGCCTGAACGGGCTGTTTTTTTGTTGCCTCAGCCTCGTGAACCCGCCCGGACGCGCTGCGGTCACGGGGGGGGAGGCCGGGGCGTTCGGGGGGCGTTACCGCAGGGGCGGGGCGCACCGACCAGCAAAAAAGGCACGCTTCGTAGGGAAGCGTGCCTTTTTTTTAGGTGCTACAGAAGATCAATGACGGCGTAATGAATCACGCAAAAACGTGATACCCATGGCCATTACCAGAACGATGAAGAACACGCAAAAGGCAAAGAACACGAGCATTCCTGCCGGACCTGTAGCCCAATTGTAGACTGCCTGGAATAGCAATTCTATTGACATAATGATTCTCCTTACTTTAACGCCGCCGAAGCAACAGGCTCATGAGGATTAAGAAAAACAGCAGTGGGGAGTCTATCGCTATATCTTTGACGATGATGAATAAAAAGCGACCAACTTCGTACAGCACATCGAAAACCGTAACGAGTTCCATGAGAAAAAAATCCTTTCGTTTGTAGGATCGATGAAGATGAGCGGGCCACGTTGCCCGGTTGATTCAATGGTAGCAACGAAAGGATCTAATTTCGCAGGATGCAGGAGAGGGGATAGAGCAGGTAAGGGAAATCGGCTGGCGAGTGGGATGTCGCCAGGAGGTAAGCGAGGGTGCGACGGGCCAGATTGCCGACTAGAAACGGACGCAGCCTTTCGGACAGCGCATCCCTGGCCACAACTACCACATGACAGATGGCGGTCCCGGCTCGGCCACCCTGCCGCCGGGCCTGAGTAAACAGCCATACAGTCAGAATGCACAGTTGGCTCAGACCGCAGCCGAGGAGACAATAAAATAGGCCGATGCCAAAGGCCAGAGGTAACACGATCCCGGTCACCAATAGCCCGGCACCGTCCGCCTGCAAGGTGGCGTAGACGGGCAGCATAAGGTAAAACGGGACAAGAACGCTGGCTATGAGGGTCAGACGTTGGTCCCACGACAGGTGGGCCAGAAGCGAAGATAATTGTTTCATAGACGAAAGTATACCCGGTTTAACAGAAAAGAACAAAATTTCTTTACAAAGTTTACCTGTTATGATAACATAACGAGCGAGTTAGATTGCAATGATAAAAATAATCTTTCAAGGGATCGTTTAGATAACAATGACCAAGCCACTCCCCACCCAAGCCACCCTAACCGTAACCTTCTACTTCGGCCCCGGCGACAGCTCACCGTATCGCCTGGATAAGAAGTATATCGTCAAAAATTGGACGGATGAGGCCCATCTGCGCCGTCTGCTGGATGAGATCGCGGCGGAGATGAACCATTTATCGGGGTATGGTATTCTGTCGATGGCGGTTAAGAATGACGAACTCAACTTCACGGTGGACTACAAAGAGCGGTTTAAGCTATACGATCCTGAAAACCGTCATCTCTATTACAATGATTTTCAGTATATGCTCAGATTTGAAGTCGGTCGTTATAGCGGCAGGCGTGGCGGACCAACTCGCCTGGAAATACCTCGGCTGAATATCCTGACGCCCTACAATCAACCAACCCCGGAATATGAGCCAGGGGACGGTTTATTTCAACTCAGGGCGATGTCGAGTTATAGTGGAAAAAAGGCACGTTCCGCCGGAACGATGTATTCCTTGTTATATGATCGGAATAATCCATTCTTGGATGCTTTTATCAAAAAGGTTTGTAAGGATGACGTGCTTGCTCCCAACACCAAGCGGGTGTGGCAGCCTTATACCGAACACTTTAATCTTTCTTGGTGGCCCTTACCCAAATTTCAACAGAGTTGGCCAAAACGCCAAAAGTTGCGAAAAGAAGAGGAGAAAGGGAAAAAAACCGAAGAACGACAGCACCAACAACAAGAAAAGGCTGGCATCGTCTACACCGACAAAAAGCGGACGAAGAAGGCCGACCAGGTTTATCTAATCCAGATGGGGGAGGCGGATGTTTACAAGATCGGCGTCTCCAACGCGCCGGGTAAGCGGCTCCAGGCGCTCAACACCTCCAATCCTTACGAGCTGCGGCTGGTCCACAGCTTCATAGCCGAACCCGCCGCCGACGCGGAAGCCCAGCTTCACGCCCGCTTTGCCGACCAGCAGATGAGCGGCGAGTGGTTTCGGCTGGAGCCTGAGCAGGTGGCCGAGGTGGTACGGATTACCGCTTTTGAGGAGGGCCGGTTTGTGAAGGAGGCGGCGTAATCCTGTCCAATCGTCTTGATTTGTGATAAACTAGACTAAATGAATATGAGCTAGAGAGAAACGATATGACTGGAGAAAGACGAAATAGGTTTAACCAAAAATTATCAGCTTCTATAGGAGATGAGATAGAGGCCAAACCTAACCATTGTTTTATAAATGCAATCAGAGCTTTAGAGGAAATTCCTGAAGCTGAATATATCGAAGGATATGCTGTATCGTCGGCTTCTTCTGAACCCTTTCTACATGCCTGGCTTGAATTGGATGGGGAAATTATCGACCCTTCGCTTCCCAATAGACAATGTGAATACTTTCTTGGGGCACGGCGTACTAAGGCCGAATATCTAAGCATTGTACGTGAGTGTACGAAACGAGTAGAGACTGCAAAAAGCCAAGGACCTCCTCAACTT
>CAZWZZ010000153.1:0-10207 GCA_964638395.1 uncultured Caldilineaceae bacterium | reverse complement strand
GCCCTGTGGCTGGCCGATTTCACCACCGATGAAAACGGCGAGGGCGTGGTCGAAACCTCGCTGCCGGATAACCTGACCACCTGGACCCTGACCGCCAAAGGCGTCACCGGCGCAGAGACCCTCGTCGGCGAGGGCACCGTCGAAATCGTCAGCACCAAGCCGCTACTGGTTCGGCCCCTGGCCCCCCGCTTCTTTGTCGTCGGCGATGAGGCGCGGATGGGGATGATTGTTCAGAACAACAGCGAAGAGACGTTGGAGGTGGAGGCCAGGTTTGAGGCGGAGGGGTTGGAGATTGGAGATTGGAGATTGGGCGATGGGGGCGCAGCCGGTGAAGGTTCTGCCGGGGATGCGCCGCAGTTTGAGATCGAACCGGGGGAGCGGATTAAGGTTGAGTATGAGGTCACCGTGCAGGATGTGGCGGCGATTGAGTTGACGATGGGGGCCAAGGCGCTGGATGGGCCGCAGGGGGATGCGTTGACCTTCGATCTGCCGGTCTACCGTTTCAGCACGCCGGAGACGGTGGCCACGGTCGGCCTGCTCGACGAGGATGGCCTCCGCGCCGAGGCGATTGCCCTGCCCCGCCGCTTCGACCCGACGCAGGGGGATTTGACGATCAACATCGACCCTAGCCTGGCCGCCGGGATGCGGGATGGGCTGGATTATCTGGAACATTTCCCCTACGAATGTACCGAGCAGACCGTCAGCCGCTTCCTGCCCAACGTCTTCACCTTCCGCGCCTACGACCAACTCAACCTGGACAACCCGGAGCTGGCCGAGAAGCTGCCCGACCTGGTCAGCGTCGGCTTGCAGCGGCTCTACAGCCAGCAGCACGTCGATGGCGGCTGGGGCTGGTGGATTCGGGATGAGAGCCGCCCTTTCCTGACGGCCTACGTGCTGTTGGGCCTGGTCGAGGCCCAGCGGGCCGGTTTCAGCGTCGATGACAACGTCCTCTTCGAGGCAGCGGCCTATCTCGAAGCCGAATTGGTCGCTCCGGCGGATGTGGACGAGGCGTGGCAGGCCAACCGCCAGGCCTTTATGCTCTACGCCCTGGCCGAGGCCGGCTCCGGCGACCTGGGCCGCAGCATCGCCCTCTTCGAGGAGCGGCAAAAGCTGGACATCTTTGGCCGGGCTTTCCTGGCCCTGGCCATCCACAGCCTCGACCCGCAGGCCGACCAGGTGGCGACGCTGCTCGGCGACATCACCAGTGCGGCCATCGTTAGCGGCACGGGGGCGCATTGGGAGGAGGCGCAGGTCGATTACAACTCAATGAACACCGACACCCGCAGCACGGCCATCATCATCGCCGCCCTGAGCCGCATCCAGCCTGACCACGCCCTGCTGCCCCAGGCCGTCCGCTGGCTGATGACCATCCGCGAGAACGGCGGCCATTGGGAAACCACTCAGGAAACCGCCTGGGCCATCATCGGCCTGACCGACTGGATGGTGACCACCGGCGAGTTGGAGGGCGAGTACGCCTGGCAAGTGACACTCAACGGCGACGCCTTGGGCGAGGGGGAGGTCGGCGCGGCCAACATCGACGAGACGACCAAACTCCGCGTCGAAGTCGGCGACCTGCTGGCCGAGACGGTCAACCGCCTGGCCGTCGAACGGGACCCCCTGAGCGGGATGGATGACAGTCCGGGTAATCTCTACTACGCGGCCTACCTGACCTACTTCAAACCCGTTGAGGAAGTGAAAGCCTTGGATCGAGGGATCATCGTCTCGCGGGAGTACGCCCTCGCCGATGACGACGAAGGGCAGCCGATTAGCGAGGCCAACGTCGGCGACATCATCACCGTCAAGCTAACCCTCATCGCCCCCAACGACCTCCATTACGTCGTGGTCGAAGACCCCTTCCCCGCCGGGGCCGAGGGCATCGACACCAGCCTGGCCACCACCAGCGTCGTCGGCCAGGCCCCGGAGCTGGACCGCACCGACCGCGGCAATCCGTGGTACCGGGGCTACGGCTGGTGGTACTTCTCCCACGCCGAAATTCGGGATGAGAAGGCCGTCCTGTTCGCCACCTTCCTGCCCAAAGGAACCTATCAATACACCTACCAAATCCGCGCCTCCCTCCCCGGCCAATTCCGGGTCATCCCCACCCACGCCGAGCAGATGTATTTCCCGGAGGTGTTTGGGAGAGGGGATGGGGGGTTGTTTGGGATTGGGGAGTAGTTAAAACGGGGTCGAGGCTTTAGCCGATGAGAAAATAACCCGGCTAAAGCCTCGATCCCACATCGTCATCTTGATCCTTTTTAGCAATTTCAGACCGCCTTACAGCACTTTTTTCGAGCCACCGCTGGCTATTGGCGACAAATGGTTAAGAAACATCGTCACATTCCTTTAACGCTCTGCTACCGTTGAGCAAATTTGAATAACGCTGAACTCTTCGAGGCCGATCTGAGCCAAGCCAACTTGGTGAAGCGAACCTGCACGACATTCTCTACGCCCCGGAGACGTTGTGACCGGAAGGCTTTCAACGGCCTGCGTCCTCTTCCCGCAGCCAGCGTAATTCATCGTCGAGGCGCAGCCTGCCCCGCTGACAGGTGAGAATGGGAACCATCAGGTTGAAATCGTCGATCTTGCGGTTGATCCGATGGAGGCGAGTTTTGAAATGATCGAGGGCCGCTGCCCAGTCAGCCTCATAGCCGGCGTCGGCCTGATACGCCTGCCAGGCCCGGCGCAGTTGTTGGCGGGCCGCCGTCCATTCCCGGCGAATCTCCTTATCCCGCTCGATCCACTCCGGCGCGGCCTGATTATTCTGGAGCAGATCGAAGGCCAGCCCCTGGGCCGGATCGAGGTAGGGATTCTTTTTGAGATCGAGCGGTTTGCCCCGACCGGCTAAATTGTCGAAGGCCCCTTCAGACATCGCCTGTTGAATCCGCTGCTCAACCAGCCATTGCTGGGCCTCATCGTCCGGCATATGTTCCGACCGGGGTTGTGGTTCGGTTTGAGCCTCAACCTCATCAGGCAGTTGATGCTCGAATAAGTTATCTCTAATCTTTTGGTATCGCTCTTGGCGTTGCTGTCGTTTTTTCATTTCAATCTTTTTGTCTAGGAGTGACGCAGTTCGTAGAACAATTTGCTAAATTGTTCCGGTGTGGGGCCACAGCGCGACGCAAATTAGCAATTTGCGCTACAAAGATTAATTTCCGCGTCAACTGCGTCTCTTCTATTATCATTAAATTTCGGTGACCGGCCGGAAAAGGGCCAGACTGGCCGTGTGACCGTGGAGGAAATTTTTCCCTCCTACCGGGCCAATCTCACCGGCGCAGAAGAAACCGGCCAAATCGACCTGACCAAACACCTTTTTGATCGTTGACAGATCACCATCGGGGTGATTGTACAGGCGGGTTCCCCGTCCGTTGCAGGAAAAGAGCAACGCGCCGGCCGGCGGCTCGAAGAGGAGCTGGGGGGTAAGCATCATCTCCAAATCCTCTTCGGCGGTATTGGCATCCCGAACGTGAAATTGCACCGTCTCCCCAATGTCCAGATAGTCGCCGACGATCATGGCCCCACTCTGGCGGTCGAGGCCCATGACCCCCCGCACGAGAAAGTCACCCCGGCCTAACGTTTCCTGGTTGGGAGTGATGGCCCGGCCAATAAACAACCCATTTTGGAGCAACGATTGATCGGCCATCGACATGCCTTCCACCAACGCCTGTAGTTGCTCCAGAGGCGTTTTCCCGGCTAACTCGATAATGGCATTCTCCTGAACTTCCGTGACGGTCATCGGCTGGCCAATGGGCCGACAGCCTTGAGAAACGATGACATCCACCTCGAAGGCTCCGGCAAAGGCTACCCCTACCGCGCCATTTTTCAAAACCTGGTCATTGAGGAGCAAGGCGTTGCCGCCGGGTCGATAGGAGCCGCTGGCCAGACCGCCGATAATCGGCAAATCCGGGTAAAAGGTGTTGAAAGCCTCCAGTACGCGATCCATCGGGGTGGTAAAGGGATCCCCCAGCACCGTAAACAGCTTAGTTTCAGCAGGTGCCTTGATCGTGCCCCGAAACGTATCAGCCTGATCCAGAAATCGTTCCCAGCGCATGGATTGCAGGGTAAACGGAACCAGCTCGACACCCGGCAGGTGGGCCGCAATCAAGGTGATGGCGGAGCGTTGCTCGATTTCCTGATCGCGGCCAATGACACTCTCGCCGGTACAGCCGATCAGCAACTCCGGCTCCAGGGCAGTCCGCAGACCGGCAGCAATCTCGCCGGCCACTAACCGGAAATGGGGCGACATGAAAATTTGAACGAAATGGATCGGCTGAGTCGGCAGGCTGGCTCGAATTTGGGCCACCAATTCCGGGATAACCTCCTTGACCTCATCAGCCGTAGTCGTCGCTGAACCAAACAGCATGTCATTCATTAGCGAATCTTCCTTTTCTGTGGGGATAGAACCATTCAGGGCTTAGGTTCTGTTGACGTTTGTCGATTTCGCATGCTGAGTTCCCGTAGGGTGTATCGAAGCGTGCGAAATCGGCCCCAAAATGTATCCTGAGTAGGCAATAGCCGTATCGAAGGATGTCGTTTGCGTCACTCCTGCCATTGCTAAAAGTGGCATAATCATACCACAAAACCGACTGCTTGCGAAACGGGTAGCGGGGTGTCCGGCAGTTCTGGGCACAAGACCCTAAAGGTTTCCATAGATCAGGCACAAAATGATCTGTTTACGGTGACGAAGCTGCTTTCAAACAACCTTTATGGACAAAACCTTTAGGGTCTGGCTCTAAATTTAGAATTGCTGCGGGGTGTCCGGCTTAAATGTCGTGGTGGATAAAAGCCGCGATCTGGTCGGCACCATTGGGCCCATCCCGGTCGAGGCGCGGCAGGGCCAACAGTTCCGGCAGCCGGGACAACCACGCGCCATTTTCAAATTGCCGCTCGGTCAGGGGGAGACCACGCATAGTTGTTTCGATGTAGCTCTCCAAGATGGCGGACTCCCGAAATTTGGGGCGCAAGATATAGCCATAGGGAATACCGGCGTAGTAAACCTCGGCCAGGGTGCTGTAACCGGCTTTGCCAATGAGCGCATCGGCGGCATTGACCAGATCGGGATGAAACAAATCGGAATGGCGGGAGAGGATGATGACATTCCCGTGCCGCTCCTGGGTCTGGCTGTTGTTGGCGATGATGAAGTGAACATTTTCCAGAGCTTGGAGCGACTCCAATACGGGAGTGCCCCAGCTCCCACTACCGCCCATTGTAACCATCACCAACTTACCCGCCTCCGGCACACCCAACTGCTGCCGGATGTCGGACCTGGGGGTACGGCTGGGGCGGCTGACCGGCCGGGTGGTCAAATCGACCGGCTGCGGCTGGCAGACAGGCGTGGTTTGAATGTGATAGTCGGCTGTGGCGAAGATGGCTTGCAGGTAGTCGATGTGGCGGCCCATACGTTCATCCTCGGCCAGGTAGCCGGTATAAATCCAATCCCAGGTGAAATTTTCGATCAGAACAGCCGGCAAGCCGGCCGCCTGAGCCACGGCCAGCCCCAACGGCGAGATGTCGCACAGCACCAATTGGCAGCCGAGCTGTTTGAGCCGGCGGGCCACCTGTTCGGTATGAGCCGGCGAGAAGGGTAAAAATTCGTCGAGACGCCGGATCGTTTCGTCGATATCTTCGACCATTGAACTTTTTTGGGCCAGGCCGACATCGGTCAACAGCGTATGGTAGCCGAACCGTGGCCCTAACGAGCCTTCAAAAAATTGGCGTGGTACTTTAGTGAAGATTTCAAAGTCGATAGCCGGATCGATTTTTCGCAAAGCGGTCATGACGGCACTGGCTCGAGCGGCGTGTCCATAGCCGTGGGGCGAGATAAAGTAGGCAATTCGGTCAAGTTTCATTTCTAAGCCTGTCTAAGCCTGTTTGATGGTATCTACCTGAACCGGCGACCGTTTTAGATCGCCGAAATGTTTTGAATATGGTTTTTGAAAATGATACAGCGGCCTAACGATACCTGCCTTGACCTCGATAAGCAAACCGTCGGGGGTAAGATGACAAATGTAATCGTAGAAACGTGGCATTTGTCACTATCGCATTTGATTTTGATGCAGTGCCCCCTACTGCCACAGCGACGGCGTCGGTAAGGCCGAACTTGGGCAGCGCCCTGATTTGTGTTACAATAATCCGGCTCAGATCAGACGAGCGGCCAGTAGACTGAGGCTCAATAAGCCAACCAACATCGTCAAGATCAGCAGCAGAACAATGGCGGTGAACGATAGGGGTATCATCAGGCTCCTCCTTGAGAGCTAATTTGTTTGCTTTGACTCTATTATCGCCGGCTGTGCCGCACGTGTGCGGTCCCCAAACAGATTGATCGAACAGAGTCGGCATAGAAGGGAGCAACGGTATGGCTGACTTTTCTCTGCCCACCTATGAAGATAGTTTGTTCATCTTCCTCGGCGATTTACGCAGCCGGGTCTTCTCCTCGCAGGTCAAAGCGGCCCGCCATTTTGGCCTGGCCCACACCACCATTTCCCGCTACGAAAATGACATCCTGGTTCCGCCGCTGGGCTATCTGGCCGGTCTGGGCCAACTGTTGGCCGAAAAGATCGAGGCAGCCGGACAGCCTGTGGCCGAGGCTCAGGAGGCGTTACGGCAAGAAATCAACAAATCGCTACGCTACCATTACCCGGACGAGCAACCCCTGAAAGATTGGGCCGAAGTGATGGCTGTGGCTGCCGACTACCTGACTCAACAGCAGCGGGCCAAATCTCCCGCTCCTGAAAAACCGGTGGTCCCTGAAACGGCTGCCGCCGACCAGGAGCCAGCGACCGAACGCTGGGGCGAGGCTCCCGACGTCACCTTCTTTCACGGGCGAGAAACCGAATTGACCACCCTGAACCGCTGGCTGACGAATGATCGTTGTCGGTTGGTAGGAGTAGTCGGTATGGGCGGCATCGGCAAGACGACCCTGGTCACCCGCTTGGCCCAACAGATCAAGGATACATTCGATGGCGTGATCTGGCGGTCGCTGCGGAACGCCCCGCCGGTCGAAGACATTGTGGATGAGGCGCTGCAATTTTTTGGGGGCCAATCTCTCCCGGATCAGCCGGACCCGCTCGACCTGGGGGTGCGCCATCTACTGGAGCAGTTCCGTCGCCGTCGCTGTCTCTGGATTTTGGACAATGTCGAGAGCGTACTGCGGGGCAGTTACCGGGCCGGTCACTATCGGGAGGGGTACGAGGGATACGGCCAACTGTTTCGCTTGGTTGGGGAGGGGAATCACCAAAGTTGCTTGATTATTACCTCGCGGGAGAAACCCAAAGAGGTGGCCTATCTCGAAGGGGAAACCTCACCGGTGCGTGCCCTGACGCTGTCCAGCCTGACCCCGGCGGAGGGGCGGGCCATTCTGACGGATCGGGGGCTGTTTGGCCCGAAAACGGCCTGGGCCGGGTTGATCGAGCGGTACTCCGGCAATCCTCTGGCCCTCAAGCTGGTGGCCGAAACCATCCGCGAACTGTTTGACGGCGACATCGCCGATTTCCTGGCCGAGGGCGTGCCGATTTTTGGCGGGGTGCGGGACTTGTTAGATCGGCAATTTGCCCGCCTGCCGGCGCTGGGACAGGATATCCTCTTCTGGTTAGCCATCGAGCGCGAGGCGATCTCGGCTAACGAGCTACGCCAAGATTTTATCCACCCCATCCCCAAACAGACCTTGTTGGAGGCATTGCGGGGGTTGCGCCGCCGCACGCTGATCGAAAAAAGCGGTAGCAGCTTCACCCTGCAAAATGTGGTGATGGAATACGTCACCAACCGCCTCGTCGATCAAGTCTGCCACGAGATTCGCACCGGAACCATCGACCTGCTCAACAGCCACGCCCTGATGGAGGCCGACGCCAAAGATTACCTCAACGATAGCCAGATCCGGCTCATCCTCCAGCCGATCATCGACCGCTTGCAAACCGTGTTAGGCGAAGCTGGGTTGGAGGCTCGCCTGATGAGTCTGATTGAGACACTGCGGGAGGCCGGAGCGCCGCAGCCGGGCTATGCCGGGGGGAATATCTTTAATCTGGTGGCCCAATTCAAGGACGATCTGAGCGGCTACGATTTCTCCGGCATCGCCCTCTGGCAGGCCCATCTGCAAGGCTTGATCCTGCACAACGTCAATTTTGCCGGGGCCGACCTGTCCCACGCTGTTTTCACCGAAATCTTTGACAACATCCTGACTGTCGTCTTCAGCCCGGATGGGGAACTGCTGGCGGGCGGTACAGCCAACGGCGAAATCCGGCTGTGGCAAAAGGGGGATGGTAAACAGTGGCGCACTTACACCGGCCACGCCGATTGGGTCTGGGCCATCGACTTTAGCCCGGATGGGCAAACGCTGGTCAGCGGCAGCAGCGACCAAACGGTGCGGCTGTGGGAGACGGCCACCGGGCGCTGTCGCCATATTTTGGAGGGGCATACCGGCCAGGTGATGGCCGTGGCTTTTAGTCCCGATGGGCGCACGATTGCCAGCGGCAGCGACGACCAAACCATCCGCATCTGGGATGCCCGGACGGGGAAATGTCGCCAGACGTTGGCCGCCCACGCCGATTGGGTCGGGGCCGTGGCTTTCAGTCCTGATGGCAAAACGTTGGCCAGCGGCAGCGATGATCGGACCATCCGCCTGTGGGATGTCGAAAGCTGGGATTGCTATCAAACCCTGACCGGTCATACCGATTGGGTCTGGTTTGTGGCCTTTAGCCCCGACGGTAAAATGTTAGCCAGCGCCGGGAGCGATCACACCGTCAGGCTGTGGGTGGTTGGTGATGATGATGATCCCCGCTGTTTGCACACCCTGGCCGATCACACCGACCGGGTCTGGTGTGTGGCCTTTAGCCCGGACGGCTCGACGGTGGCCTCGGCCAGCGATGACCGGACGGTGCGGCTGTGGGCTGCTGAAACGGGCGAGAGCCTGAGAACGCTGGTCGGCCATACCGGGCGGGTCTGGTCGGTGGCCTTCAATGTCGATGGGCAGACAGTGGCCAGCGGTAGCGATGACCAGACCGTGCGGCTGTGGGATGTCGAAACGGGGCGGCGGCTGAGAACGTTGCGGGGCTACACCAACTGGGTCGGGGCCATTGCCTTCAATAGTGATGGTTCGCTGTTGGCCAGCGGCAGCGATGAGCAACTGCTGCGGCTGTGGGTGGTGGCCGAGGGGCAGCGACGGTACACCCTGCATGGCCACGCCAACTGGGTCTGGTCAGTCGCTTTTAGCCCCGATGACAACCTGCTGGCCAGCGGTGGGGATGACCATCTCATCTGGCTGTGGGAGGTGGCCAGCGGTGAACCGCGCCGGTGGCTTGAAGGGCACACCGATTGGGTCCGCTCCGTGGCCTTTAGCCCGGATGGGCGACTGCTGGCCAGCGGCAGCGAGGATCAGACGGTACGCTTGTGGGATGTTCGCAGTGGCGATTGTGTGCGGGTGTTGCGGGGTCACACCCACCGAGTCCGGGCCGTGGCTTTTGGCCCGGATGGGCGACTGCTGGCCAGTACGGGGGAGGATCAGACGGTGCGCTTGTGGGATGTCCGCAGCGGCGAGGCGCTGCATACCTTGCGGGGACACACCAAACAGATCAAGGCCGTGGCCTTTCATCCCAATGGTCGCCTGCTGGCCAGCGGTAGCGATGATGCAACGATTCGGCTGTGGGATATTGCGGCTTTAACGGCGGGGACGACGGATGGTGACGAGGCTTGTTTAGTCAGTTTGACCGGCCACACGGATCGGGTTTGGTCGGTCGCCTTCAGCCCCGACGGGCGCTGGCTGGCCAGCGGCGGCTGTGACCAAACGGTGCGGCTGTGGGCGGTTAAAGCGGCTCTAACTACCTATGCTGACACGGCCTGCCGTCAGGTATTAACTGGCCACCAGGATTGGATTCGGGCCGTTCTGTTCAGTCCCGACGGGCGGACAGTGGCCAGCGGTAGCCACGATGAGACGATCCGGCTGTGGGAGATCGACAGCGGTCACTGCTGGCGCATCCTACGCAGCAACCGCCCCTACGAGGGCATGAACATCAGCGGCGTCATCGGCCTGACCGAGACCGAACGCACGATGTTACGGGCGTTGGGGGCGGTGGAAGCCTCCGCTTAGGCGTTACGCAGTTTACCAACGAATCATCTCCCAGCCTCTCCCGCAGCAGGAAAGACGCTATATTTCCCTCGAATCGGGGGGATTAGCGATGAGGTCCGAAGACATCCGTCAACATTTTAGGACAAAAGATTA
>CAZWZZ010000152.1:3179-10216 GCA_964638395.1 uncultured Caldilineaceae bacterium | reverse complement strand
CCCCCGCCAACATCGGCCTAAGCGACAAAATCCGTCTGGCCGGTTATACCATACACCGCCCGACGGATCACCACGTTTCCATCGCCTTGTACTGGCACGCCCTGGTCCCGCTGACAACCGACTACACCATTTCCGTCCGGGCCAGGGCCGTCGATGGGCGTTGGCTGGCCCAGCGGGATAGCTGGCCGGTCGATGGTCTGCTGCCTACGAGTCAGTGGCGGCAGGGTGATTACGTGGCCGATCCCCACACCCTGGAACTGCCCCCCGCCGAGACCGCCCATCTGCACGACATCGAAATCGTTGTCTACCAGGCCGAAACCGGCCAGACCCTCGGCCCGCCGATCATTCTCCCTGCCGCTGCTATAATTGATGAAGACAGTTGACTTCAAAAAGACCGGCGACTTGCCAGCCTTTTGAGTTATGCTATCATCAACGATGAGGAAATGTGTTGACGAGATAGAAGGATTTGATGACGCCCCAACCCCGCCTCAATGCACACCTGTTGCTCAATGCCTATAGCCAGGGTATTTTCCCGATGGCCGATGATGACGGCGCGATCTACTGGTACGATCCCGACCCTCGCGGCATCATTCCCCTGGATGATCGCTTCCACGTGCCCAGCCGACTGGCCCGGCGCATCCGCCGGGGCGGCTTCGAGGTGCGTTACGATACGGCCTTCCGGGCGGTCATGGAAGCCTGCGCCGCCCCGGCGGCGGGCCGGGAAACGACCTGGATCAGCCCCAGCCTGATTGATGTCTACTGTCAGCTTCACCAGCTTGGCTTCGCCCACAGCGTCGAAATTTGGATCGAGGGGGCTTTGCTGGGGGGGCTGTATGGGGTGACGTTGGCCGGGCTGTTTGCCGGCGAGAGTATGTTCAGCCGGGCTACCGATACCAGCAAAATCGCCCTGGTCTACCTGGTCGAGCGGCTACGGCAGCGGGGCTTCCTTCTGCTGGACACCCAATTCACCACGCCCCACCTCCAGCATTTCGGGGCGTATGAAATCTCGCGGGCCGAATATAAGGCTCGCCTGGAGCGCGCCCTGCGGGTTTGGGCACGGTTTTGATGGATGAGGCGACATTTTGCTTTCGCAGAAATAATAAAAAACGCCCCTAGCCGTTCGACCGAGTATCACGGCCAACGGCTAGGGGCGTTATCAACAGCAATTAAATAGAAGAATGTATCAGGAAGCATAACGATTCCTGGGGTAGCAGGTTTTGAATGTTAAGGTGCAGTAGACGACACGACAGGAATTAGTATCAGTAGACCGCAACCGCACCCTTCGATACAACCTCATTCTTCGGTTTACTCAGGATGCTGCGGTCTACTGAGTAGATCAAAGTTTGGCTCGGATGCAATCGAGTAAAAAGTCCTAACAGGAAAAAAGTAGGGAGGGATGGACTACCCAGTAGTCTTCTGGTCAAGGCAACAGCCCGTAATACAGCCCCCCCTCGGCCCCGACCCACACAAAATGGCGTTGGGATAATGTAGAGGCTGGCATCAGCCTCCCCCTCTCTTATTAAGTAAGGTACGTGGCTGAATTTTTCTCCCCGCAGCCCACGGTTTGAGCGATGGCTTGAAAAATGGAGGCCAGTTGGCCCGAATGTGTCCGGTTTCCTAAACCGAACCCGTAAGTATAATACCGAACACACAGGCAAAAACGACTCCTAACAAGATTAAGCCTGGGATTATGGTTGCACCTAATGCCTTCCATGCCGAGAAACGATGGACCTCACCTAAACACTTCAAAAACACGACAATCGTCCAAATACCAATTACTACCTCTACTGCTGCAAAACCCAACAAGAAAAATAGCAGCAATGGATTTGCGTCAATTCGGGGTGTTGCAGTTGTGAATAATTCTTCCTCAAAAAGCATTAACTCTGGTATCCATAGTAGAAGCGCCCAGATGGTTGGTACTGAGGACCAGGCTATGGCTGCCCTTACTTCCTCACTTGTGGCCTGCCCACCAAACCAACTACCAGTCCAACGTAGGAGGGCACCGCCAATGTGGAGGGAGATCAAACCACCTATCGAACCAACAAAGAGGGCAATGATCAAGATGACAGATACAGATAGGGTATCTCCTAAACTTCGTCCCGCAGCTCTATCTAAAAATTGGGCAATACCACCGAGTACTGCAAGTAGAACAACTTGTCGAGTCGGATCAGTATCGACTATCCAACGCATCGTTTCACGAGGTTTTACCCAAATACTGAGCCACGGATTTAACGGTTTTGCTTGAACTTCTGTTTCCATATTTGCTATCCTCTCTCCGTATTTTTGCCATGAATTTAAGATGTTTGGTGAAAATTCGGGTTAATTCGTTGCAAAAAATTAAATCCGACCAGTCGAACCATTTCCCTGGCTTCGCGCCAATCACAGCTTAGGAACGGGGATTAATTAACTGTCCCATTTTTTGCTCCCGCCGGACCGCCGGATTTGTCAATCCGGCGGTGTATGGCCTGGATTTGTCAATCCAGGCCGAGCGAAGAGGGACAGTTATTAGAATCTCATTCCTTAATGTGAGCGTACCCGACGTCGCAATACAAGAAATAATACAACGCCACCGATCAGCAAGGCGATAATCAAGGAAAAACAGAGACCCCACCATAAGACAGAAAGGCCTGCAATTTGTGGCATTTCTGTCGCCGAAAATGCTGTTTCATCGGGAATCGGTTGAAATTCTGTGCCAATAGCCCCGACAGCGTCCAGGTCAGGGCCGCCGTAAGGAGCAGGACTGGAGGTTCCATCGGGGTGATCACATAGCTTGACAAATTTAAAGCGTTGGTCAGGTGTGGTATAATCGGCGATGTCTATGCCTCTTGTCGAACCTTCCACCACCCCTACTGAAATCCAGTTCTGATCGTCGGGGCTAATATAAACATCTATGGCTTCTACGCTAGGGCCAATCTCAAATATCCACAAATCATCGCCGGGAACATCGAGGAGAATATTATCTACAAACTCCATCACGAGTTCACTCTCACAAGTTGTCTCACTATTACCCAAAGCGACAGGGTCACTATCAGGTAGACCAAGAGCGTTAGCCGGAACATCGTAGGGAGCCTCTACCCCCCGGCCCGATTTGAAACTGATGATGTTGTCAGCGAAGGATATTTCGCCATGAGGAAATTCGACGTCGTCAAAGACCAGTGGCGTTGGGGTAGGGCCGCTCTGCACGGACGGTGCGGCCTCTACAGCTAACCAAGGTGTAACAGTGAGACTGATGCCTATCATTATCAGTAGAAATAATATTAAGGTCAGTTTCTTTGGTTGGGTCATTTTGTGTGTGATATTTCTCATAATAACCTTTCCTTATTTTCCTTTTGATGTCAGAGAAAATGAAGAAGAGCGTTACGGCCTGACCTCCACCGTATACTGCCCCACATTCCCCACGCACAGATAATAGGTTCCGCCTTCGACCTCTGCCAGTTGGTGCGTCTTGTTAACGGTCGGGCCAACGCTGCGCTCGCGCCAAATCTGTTCCAAATCGGCGTCGAAAACTTGAATACCCATGCCGTTGGTCTCCTCGCCGGGGGTAAAACTGACCGTTTGGCCGGTCGCCGGGGCGAATTTGTAGCAGTCAAATTCATCGAAGTTCCCCACTTCGCCGCTCAGGGGTTGCCCCGGCTGGATATCCAGCCCCTTCACCGGCTCGCCGCCGGCATCCCCGCCGCCATTGGCATCATTTTGAGGCTGCACTGTCACCTCAAAGGTGTAGCTGCCGGTTCCATTTTTGCGATGGCCGTAGGTGATCTGGAAGAAGTACGTGCCCCCCATTTCCGCCCCGACGATCCAGCGACCGGCGTGGTTGACCGAGGGGAAGACGTGTTGCTCCTCCCAGATCGGTTCTCCATAATCGGCATCGAAGGCAAAAATGGATTGGGTTTCGGCCACATCGGCCCCAGGGGTGAAAGTCAAATCCAGGATGTGTCCGCCGGGAACCTCCAGCTTGTACCAATCATTGCGGTCTGCACCGCCGAGTTGCCCGGTAATCGGTTGCCCGGCCTGAATAGCGACCGCTTGCGGAAATTCATCCCCGGCATCGCTGCCCAGAGCGGCATCATCTTGGTTTTGCATAGTCAGTTCAACCGTATAGCTCCCTGTGCCATTGGTGGTCAAGGTGCCATCTTTGCCGTGGCCTACTCGGATATAATAAAAACCGCTCTGGCTGGCGTTTGTGATCCAGGCTAAGTCGGCTACGCGCCCCGGTTTTACATGTACATCGTGACGAATCGACTCCCTCTCAGGATCATACAATGTCACCGATTGGGTCTCTGGCACATCACCGCCGGCGGTAAAGGAGACCTCGATAATACCCCCGCCGGGCACTTCAAATTTGTACCAATCCTCCTCTTCCGCCGAGATGTGGCCGCCATAGCGTCCCGGCGAGATGGGCGCGGCCTCTTCAAACATGTTGCCCGCTTCGATCTCGACGATTTCGCCGGGGGGCGACTCCGCCGGGGCCTCCACTTCCGGTTCAACCGCAGTTTCGGCTTCAGTTTCGGCTTCACCCTCGGTTACGGGCGGTTCGGCTGGGTTTGTTTCGGCGGCGGGCGGCTCGAAGGCGGCCCCGGCTGCATCCGGAGGGCGTTGGTTGGCCGTTTCCGCCGCTGGACTCAGCATCTCCGGCCCGATGAGCCACATGGCCGCCCCGCCGCCGCACAGCAGCAGCAGGACACAACTGGCCGCCGTCAGGGCGACGGTGATTAGAATAAGGTAGGTTTTGTTGTTTTGGGTCATTGGGTTCTTCTCCTCTTTTGCTTGTGTCTCGTTTGAGATGTTTGAATTGCACTTGGGTCCTAACCAGCTTGTATAGCCAAATTTTACTCGTCGGCTTTTTGACACATCCCATTCCGGGCAAAATTTTCCTGACAATTCTGAAAAACGACCACTTTACAAAGATCGGTCTCGGCCAGGGTGATCGTCTGGGAAATGGGGGTGATGGGAACCCAACCGGACTGCTGTGTCTCCGTGATCACGTAATCACCGGGGACTAAATTATCGAAACGGGTATAACCAATGCCATCGGTTTGTTTTATTTGTGATTGGCCACCATAAGCCGGTTGCAGGGTCATCGTCCATCCGGCCAAACCGGCCCCATCGTAAGCGTCCAATTTGTAGACTTCCAGACAGGGCGGGGGCGGCTGATTTTTGAAGCGCACCGTGTAACATTGGTCGGAAGGTCTTGGCTCATCGGCAACGACGTCGATATGGGCCGGGGTGATGGGTGTCCAACCGGGTCGTTTTTCCTCCCACAACGTCCAAATTCCCAAAGGCAAATTATCAAACCGAAAGGAACCATCCTCCTGTGTGGTCGTGGTTCGGGTCTCGCCGGTGGCTTGATGGGTAGCGGTCACGACCCAGCCAGAGACACCCGTATGGAGATGGGTCACTTTTTGACCGCTAAGGCAGGTGTCTTGCTTGTTTTTGAAGGTGACTTCTTGGCACACGGTTGAAGCAACCGAGAGGGTGATAGGCACGGTCGTTGGGCCAACCGCCAAGGAACCGGACGGCACGTTCTCTTCTAAGGTATAACCGCCCAGCGGCAGATTTGAGAAGGTAGTTTGTCCAGTCTGGTCTGTCTGTTGGGTGACGGATGGGCGGGTTCCATCATTGCGGCTTAAGGTGATACTTACATTGGATACAGGCGTCCCCGGCTCCCCATAGGTCACATCCAGTTTTCGAGCCACCAGACAACTATCGTGAACCTGAGTATTGACAAATTTGAGGGTGCGGCATTGGGCCGGATTTTCCGTCGGTTCCAACCGGATCGTTTGGGTGTCGCTTACCCCGGTGACCGGTCGCCAACCGGCTTTCGATTCCCCCGCAAATTGCCACTCGCCCAGCCTCAAGTTCTCAAAATGGGCCAGCCCTCGCCAATCCGTCGTTCGGGTCAGAACCTCTGTCCCCATCGTCGCCGTAAATACCCAGCCGGGGAGTCCCACCCCGAGGTCGTCCTCCTTAATAATATCGACACAGGTCGGCGATTCGACCTTAAACCGAACCGGGGCGCATCCATTCCCCTGTCCGCTCAAAGTAACTTTGAAAGTGACCGGCGTAAAGGCCCGGTAATTCTCCGGCAACGTCAGCGTGACCATCCACGCGCCGGCGGGCAAATTCGTGAATTGAAATTGACCGTTGTTGGTTTGAACCGTGCGAACGTCTCCGTTGGATATGGCTGTGACCGTCAAGGGCACGCTCTGGAGCTGATGAAAATGGTCGATGATTGAGCCGGAAATACATGTGCCGCCTTGTTGAGGCAGAGGTGGGGCAACTGTAGACTGGGGCGGCGGGAGGGCTATCGCTTGCGGCGACGACATAACCGCAGTCGGGCTGACTTGGGCGACAATGACCGGCGGGGTTGCGCCGGATTGTAGCAAGGCCCGCATCGTCGGCAAGAGGATCTCCTCAGTTTCGCTCGTTTCCGTTTCGCCGGACGGCGTGACCCACACCACCGCTGGGGTTGGATCGGCGGTCTGGGCGCGGGCTTTGAGTACCCGCCGGGTGAGGGCCTGGGTGGTGATAAACAGCAAGCTCAGCAAGGCAAAGATAATGACTCCGTTCAGGAACCAACGATGCTTCATGACGTTCTCCTTGGGCCTGAGATTTCTCAGGGGTAATGGGTTATAGGTTTTTTAAGGTACAAACAAGACAATCAGTAGACCTCAACGGCAAATCTCGGAGGAGGTCTGCCCCACAGGGAGGTTGTGCACTGACCTCCGACCGCCGGTTGCAAACCGGCTCGGAGCATTTGATTGCGGGCTACGGTATTGCTTTTAAGTCGTTTTCAATAAGGAGCAAGTTACCTCACTAATAAAGGTAGCCAGGTCTTCCCCCTTCGAATAAAAACTGAGGTTTGCTTCCGTTGGTGGCTGCCAGCCCAGATCGGCCGGTGGCAAGCCACTTGCGGCCCCGATGATAACTTTGGCTTGATTCGTTGCGGTTCGCTCGAATAACAGCGCAATCCGGGGATCATTTTTGAACCAACCCAACCCCTGGCCGGGGTGGGGAATAATCAAACAAACCACCTG
>CAZWZZ010000152.1:0-3079 GCA_964638395.1 uncultured Caldilineaceae bacterium | reverse complement strand
TCTATCATCTTTTTCTCAAAAACCTCGCACTAATCTCTCATTACGCTGGTCAGGGAGCATGGAAGGTTGGAAGCGTGGAAGGTTGGAAGAGCTGGAAGGGTGGTTATCAAGCACGTGACCACCCTTCCAATCTTCCAGCCTTCCATCGGAACAGTTAAATCGTTGATGGTCATCATTCGCCCCAAAATTGTCGTGACTGTCACGGATTATTGTTCTTTATGACAGTTTGTGGTATCCTAGAGGCGACCCAACGCTAGACAGACAAACAGCACTTGATGGAGAATGAGATGCCACCCAGCCAACTCCAAGCTGCCGTGCATGCTGCCCTCAAAGCCTGGTATGATCCCCCAACTGACCCAAGCCCCCTCAGCCCTTTACGCCTCTTTCAACAAAACCAGGTGCAGGGAGCCGCCAACGCCCGCCAGGCGACCAATGAAATCCTCCTGACTGCTCTGGAGTTCTTGCGTGACGAGCATCACCGGGAGGCCGACTTCTTACGCAAACGGTTTTTGGATCGCGTGGCCATGCACAAGATTGCTAATGAATTGAACATCAGCGAAGCCACGGCCTACCGGCTGCAAAGTCAGGCCCTTGAGCGGTTAACCACTTTCATTCATCTGCAAGAGAGCCAGGCCCGAACCGCCCACCAAACGTCATTGACCAGACGACTGGAGCCACCCTCATACGTTGAACTCATTGGGGTGGCGGCTTATCAAAAGCAGTTGCTCGACCGGCTGACGACGCCGGGGCCGCCGTGGTTACTGTCGATTGAGGGGTTGGGCGGGATTGGCAAAACCTCCCTGGCCGATACCCTGACCCGTCAGCTAATCCCGACCGGTCACTTTACCGGCATCGCCTGGGTCAGCGCTAAGCAGCGGGAGTTTCATTTCGGTGCCGGCCTGCAAGCGACTCAGGAGCCGGTTTTGGCTGTCGATACGCTGGTACAGTCGCTCCTGGAGCAGGTGGTCGCTGAGGATACGCCCCTGCCCCCCTCGCCCCAGGCCAAAATGGCCCTGCTGACCCAAACCATGCGGGCCGCCCCCTACTTTATCGTCATCGACAATCTGGAAACGGCCCCGGATTACGAGACGCTCCTGCCCACACTCCGCCGCTTGGTCAACCCGACCAAGTTTCTGTTGACCAGCCGCCACAGTCTGTTGGCTCAAAGCGATGTTTTTTGTCTGACCCTGCCGGAGTTGAGCCGACCGGATGCCGTGACTTTACTCAAACAAGAGGCTGATCTGCGTAATATTACCGCGTTGGCCGCGGCCACCCCGGCCCAATTGACCGATATCTATGAAACGGTCGGCGGCAATCCCCTGGCCCTGAAATTGGTGGCCGGGCAGATGAACCTGCTGGCCCTGGACTCCGTCCTCGATAATTTGAAACAGGCCCGGGGGAAAAAAATTGATGATCTGTACACCCATATCTATTGGCAAGCCTGGCAATTGTTAACGCCGTTGAGCCAACAGGTGTTGCTGGCCATGCCCCTGGCCCAAGCGGGAGACCGCGAGCAACTGGCCGCCATCAACCGCCTCGACCTGGCCGCGCTGGACGGGGCGTTGGAGCAGTTGATCGCCCTCTCCCTGGTTGACGTGCAGGGTGATTTGACCGACCGTCGCTACCGCATCCACCGCCTGACCGAGACCTTTCTGTTGACCGAGGTGACCAAATGGCAAACCCCGTGACATCCACAGCCGAGGCCGGGGCGATCTTCCAGGGCCATGTTCTGGCAAATCTTGAGTATTGGCAAACCTACGTCGCCACACACGGGGATAATGTAGCCGCTTTGGACCGGGGGCGGAGCCGCATCGTCAAGGCCATTCTTTTTGGGCTAGAGTTGGACCGGGCGTGGCCCAGCCTGCGCCGGATGATTGAAACATTGGCCCCCTATATGGAGCGGCGTGGTTATTGGGCGGAGTGGCGCGGGGTGTTGACCCAGGCGATCCGGGTCGCCCACAGGCTGGCGGATCAGCCGGGACTGGCGCTGCTCTATGCCCTCCGGGCCAGGCTGGCCCAACGCCGGAGCGACTTCCAGCAGACCATAGCCGACTATCGCCGCACCATTCACCTGGCCCGCCGCAGCGGTGATCGTTACAACGAAGCCAGGGCTTGCTCCAACTTGGGCTATCTCTACACCGAATTGGGCCACTGGCAGCGGGCCGAGGTCTTATGCTGCCACGCCCTGACCATTTTCGAGCAACTGGACAGCGACCACGGTCGGGCGCATACTGAGAATCATTTGGGGATTCTCTATACCCGTCAGAAACAATGGGAGCAAGCTCATCGCTGTTTGGAACGAGCTTGCTCAATCTGGCACAGGATAGGGGATATTCATGGGGTGATGCATGGTCATAACAATCTGGGGCGTCTCTTTAACGAGATGGGCGATCTCGAGAAGGCTATCACTTGTTTGAAGGAGGCGGTACACCACGCCAAACAGGCAGGCGAGGAAGCCATAATTGGGACGATCTATATGAATCTGGGTATTGCCCATCGCTCTCTGGGCGATTCAACAGACGCGGCCAACTATTACCATCAAGCAAAAATTATTTTTGAGCAATTTTCAAATACACTCGACTGGGCCAAGCTCCATGACAATTTGGGGTTGCTCTACATGGATCAACGAAAGTGGGCTGAAGCGGAGATATATTTCAAACAGGCCCTCAAAACCTGGCAAGCTCTCAATAATCAATTTTATGAAATTCAGACAATGGTTTTTCTGGCCGAGTTTGAAATGGCTAGAGCCCAATATAAACAAGCTGCTGACTGGTTAAAGAACGCACAGCATCTTTTGGCAACGTCCAGTGAGGCCAAACAACATGACCAACTACAAACACGGATCAAAAAAATTCGCCACAGCTTGTTGAGCGTTGCGCTCAAGCAAACTGTGGCGAGTCACATTGATCTACAACATTCAGCTAACTAGCATCCCCCACCGGAACTACCACCATTGTTACAGGCGTGGGCTTGGGGCGTGACTGAATAGCCGAGGGCATCGGCGGTGACGTGGGTCAAGCCGGTCGCGGCCAGAGTCAGAACCACAGCCGCCATCACGGCCAAGATACGTCGCTTCACC
>CAZWZZ010000151.1:0-10332 GCA_964638395.1 uncultured Caldilineaceae bacterium | reverse complement strand
TCTATCCCCCAAAGTTTCGCCCTGACCAACTCACTCGGCTCAAGTTTGTGCAGCCCGCCGCCATAGACGCGCCCCTCGGTCACTCTATCGTTTGAGCAACCTGGCCAAATCCGTTACCGGAGATCGATACCCCACACAGACCATCTCGGTCAACCAACGATTAGCTTGTTCGAGGGAATAGAGATCGCGCTCAACACTTAAAACCAACCTACAGTGCCGGACAAGCGAATCCCTAAATTTGTCACCGCTTTACGAGCGGCTTTATCATCTGTCAAAAACAACCAGTTACGATTGTGAGCAATGGCTAAACAAGAGGCTTCTCCCCGATGCAATGTTGAAGGAAACTGATTAAAGAGCAATAGCTCTTTATCATCTCTCATACTGATGAGATGACGGTCATATTGGCGATGACGCTCATGCTTTAGCCTTGAAATAATCACGTAATGCCTACACGTTCCCAACATTCTTCCACGTGAAGTTATTACCGCACGACTCCTCTGCTTCGAGGTGGCCTTCTTCGGCCAACCACTGCTGACGGTCAACGAAACCTACCGGAACGGCCACTGTCGGATGGAACTCCCTTTGGGGTGGTCGAAGAGGGGCGAAGGTGGATCAGGGGGCCAATCTGGCCCTGTGGCCGGAGAGCCTGGTCTGGCTGCCCGCGCTGCTGCTAACCGACCCCCGAGTGGGCAGTGGTCGATGAAGTGACCGCCTTGTTAACCGTCCCCTTTGGCGAGGCTGAGGAAACGTTCGTCGTCCGCACGAAATATTGGCATAAACATCGAAATAATCTTCCAGTAACAACTTTGTTTTCTCAGCCTACTCTCCTAATTCTGCAACAACTCTTCTGATAAGAAGTCTCCATCCTTTGACACTATACAGTGCCCTCTGGTATAATTGAATCAAATTTTGTAAAGGTCAACGACATACTGCATTTTGTTTTGGCCGCAACAGTACAATGGATTGAAGAAATCAGCGGATAAAGCTCACAATCCGTTCCATTCAGCAATCCGCTCAGCAATCCGCTGTACTGTGTCCAGTGGAACATGTTCTTGACCAGTACAAATTGAAACAAGTTGGTTAAAGTAATAGGCAAAACGTATTTTTTTATGCTCATAGACGCCATTTCAGACAAGGTTCGGCCCGTTACCATACAAAATCTACTGTACTACGGTATCCGTGCTTTTGAACCTTATCCAAATCTGATCCACGCTATCTTTACCCGGCAGGGAGGAGCCAGCCCACCACCCTACAACTCGCTAAACCTGAGTATTTCGACGGGGGATGATCCCACCACAGTGGCCATAAATTATGAACGGGCCTGTCTGGCTGTCGGCGTTGCCCCCGAACAGACAGTGACGTGCCATCAAATCCATAGCGCCAAAGTTTACGTTGTGGATCGAGCCAATCAACAGCGACTAATGGGCCGGGGGGATGGGTTGGTCACGGCTGATCCCGACATCTATCTGTTTATGCGTTTTGCCGATTGTACGCCGCTCCTCTTTTTTGATCCGGTGCGAGAAGCGGTTGGGACGGCCCACGCCGGTTGGCGGGGCACGATGCAAAATGTGGCCGGAGCAACCGTCCGGGCGATGGTCGAGGCGTTGGGCTGTCGCCCCGAACATATTATGACCGTCATCGGTCCGGCCATTGGTTCCTGCTGTTACGAAGTCGGCCCCGATGTCATCGACGCTGCCCGCGAGACGTTTGGCGATGTGACCGGCCTGTTTGAGGCTAACGCCGGTCGCCCCGGCCATGCCCATTTCGATATGATCGCCGCCAACAGACGCCAACTGGTCGACGCCGGGGTGCGAACGATCATCTCTACGGCGCTCTGCACCGCCTGCCGCACCGACCACTTTTTCTCCCATCGGGCCGAAAAGGGGGACACTGGCCGGCTTGGAACCCTGATCGGGCTGCGAGGGGTTAGGGCGTGAGCGACATTGCGGCCAAGGTTGAAGCCGTACAACAACGCATCGAGACCGCAGCACGACGCAGTGGCCGGACTGGGGCCGATGTTACGCTCGTGGCGGTAACCAAGACCCATCCCGTGGAAACAGTCATCGAGGCGTATCAAGCGGGTCTGCGCCATTTTGGCGAAAATCGAGCGGCGGAAGGGCGAGATAAAGTGGCCCAATTGAAAAGTTGGTTAGCCGACCAGCCTGATCCGGTAAAAGCACCGACCTGGCATTTTATCGGCCATTTGCAAAGCCGCCAGGTGGGCGATGTCTTAGGCCGATTCGGTCTGCTCCACGCCACCGATAGTTTGAAGCTGGCCCAACGGCTCAACCGGTTGGCCGAACGGGATACGCCAGATTTGCCCGTAGAGGTTTTGCTCCAGTGTAACGTTTCCGGCGAAGCGGCCAAGTATGGCTTCGACCTGAGCGAGTGGGCCAGCAATGTCCGGCAATTAGCCACCTTCATCGACATTGTCGAGCAGATTGCTAAATTAGAGATGATCGTTATCCGGGGGGTGATGACAATGGCCCCCTTTTTTGATGACCCGCAGGCAACTCGTCCGGTTTTTCAAAATCTGGCTGCCTTGCGAAAACGCTTGCAGCGGGAATTACCACACATTGATTGGAGCCACTTGTCAATGGGGATGACCAATGATTTTGAAGTAGCCATTGAAGAAGGAGCAACAATTGTGCGGGTAGGACGGGCTATTTTTGGGGAAAGGATTGAGTCGTAGACAAGAGATGCTGAACGACACGAAAATTTGTTTTATCGGTAGCGGGGCGATGGCCACGGCTATGATCGCCGGGATGTATAAAAAGGAGTTGGTCGGGGCAGAAAATATAACCGCCAGCGACCCCTACCTGGCCCAGTTGCAAAAGCTGGCCGACCGCTACCAGGTCAAGACGACGCAGAATAACGTCGAAGCGATCAAGGATAAGGATGTTATTGTCCTGTCGATTAAACCGCAGACACTTGATGAAGTGGGTGCCCAGTTGCGTGGCCATATTCCCTCGCATGCGCTCGTTTTGTCGATTATGGCCGGGATCACCGTTGATACGATTAGCGACAGCCTGCACCATTATCGCGTAGTGCGGGTCATGCCCAACACCCCGGCCCGCGTCGGTCAGGGGATGTCGGTCTGGGTCTGCACCGAAGAAGTGACAGACATCCAAAAACAGCAGGCCCAAGTCATGCTGGGGGCACTGGGGGATGCGCTATTTGTTGACAAAGAGGATTACCTCGATATGGCCACCGCCTTATCAGGAACCGGCCCAGCCTATGTCTTTATGTTTATGGAAGCCATGATCGATGCCGGGGTGCATATGGGTTTTTCCCGGCGGGTGGCCGAGCAATTGGTTTATCAGACGATTGAAGGCTCGGTAGCTTTTGCCCGGGATAGTGGCCGCCATCCGGCGGAGTTACGCAATATGGTCACCTCGCCCGGCGGGACGAGCGCCGACGCCATCTATCAATTGGAAAAGGGCAGCTTTCGGACGGTTTTGTCCAAAGCGATCTGGGCGGCTTACAAAAAATCACGGTATCTGGGGGGTAACAAAGACTGATGGTTGAAGCTCTGGCCCTGGTAATCAGGGTCGTATTTCAAATATTGTGGTGGGCTATCTTAATTAGAGTGTTAATGTCTTGGTTGCCGATGGCCGGTATCCGCATCGATCCTTACAATCCGGTTGTGCGGGCGCTCTATTCGATCACCGACCCGATTTTAGAACCACTTCGTAAATATACCACCGTGGGTATGATCGACCTCAGCCCCATTGTGGCTTTGATTGGTTTAGGCTTCATCGAGCAACTATTACTGTCGCTCTTATTAGGTTAGCAAATAGAAGCAATTAACAGGAGAATAGACATGCGTGACATCCGTGACATTCAATTCAACATCACCAAAGCCGAAGAGGGGGCTGCCTTCGCTGTTCACATCGTGCCAAAATCCAAAAAGAATGAAGTCGTAGGCAAATACGGGGATGCACTCAAAATCAACCTGATTGCCAAAGGGGCGGGTGGTTCGGCCAATGAAATGTTACTTAATTTCATCGCCGAAAAGCTGAGTGTTGATCGACAGAATGTTGAAATCGCCGCCGGTAAATCCTCTACCGAGAAGATGGTTGTCGTAGTCGGAATCACCCCTGCTACTGTTGAGGATCTTCTCTTAAATTAGACTCCTGTTTGGGGAACTTCGGCGCTCCAACCGGCGTCTTAAAGATAAGCCTATTAGTTGGTTGGAGGTGTCTCTTATGCCCAATAGATTGAATTATAGTCAAGCCATTATCGTCACCCTTTGCTTGATCGTGGCCTTGACCGGTTGTGGTACGTCGGCTATGCCTGCCGATGATGGTATTGAACCTGTGACCGCTTTAGAGGAGGAGAATGCTACCCCGGCGGATGAAACGCCGACCGCTGAGGCAACGCTTCGGACTGAACTGGCCGACTCTCCTTCGTCTGAGGCGACGCTCCCCACCGAGTTGGATGAATCAACGTCACCGCTCGTCCCAACACCCACTCAGGAGGCTCCAATAGCGGCTATGAATGAAAGTAACATTCAACCCTTGCCCGGCAGTGACGATGTTCTAGCTTTGGTGCTGGCCGACCTGGCCGAGAAAACCGGCCTACCTCCTGACCAGATAACCCTGACCGAGATGGAAGCCACCAATTGGAGCGATGCCAGTCTGGGCTGTCCCCAGGAAGGGATGATGTATGCCCAGGTCATCACTCCCGGCTACCTGATGCGTTTCGAAGCCGGCGGTCAAGCCTACGAGTACCACACAGATGAAACCCGCAGCTTCGTGCTGTGTGACGAATAAACTAACCATTCCTGCTTGAATCAACCCCCAGCGGCCTGCCCAGAACGGGCTGTTGTGGTTTTCTGTTGCCCCCATTTCACTCCCAAGCCGGAAGATGGCGCTGTTTGGCCAGTTGATTCATACTATCCTCATAAGCGGCCATCGTCGCTTCCACCGAACCGGCCCAATAAATCAAATCCCCAATAATGACATCAGAAAAGAAGGGAACCAGCACAAAATCCCCCTTGGGCAGCGCTTTACCCAGGCCATGCATAAAAATGGGCACAATCGGAGCCTCTGGGTGACGCTGGGCCAGGCGAGAGATGCCTGATTTGAAGCGACCCATCTCTTCCGGCGGTCCTCGTGAGCCTTCGGGATAAATGATAATGATCTCCCCCTGGGCCAATACCTCAGCCATTGTACCCAGAGGATCACTCTCTTTATCTTCCTTTTTACGGTCGATGGGCACAATGTTCATAATATTCAGACTGAACCAGGCCAGCCATTTGTTGCTCAAGAAATAGTCGGCCGCGGCAATGGGTCGCAGTTGATGCAGACGGGCGAGGGGCCACAGCGACATCAACACCACGGTGTCGAGGTGACTGTTGTGGTTGGCGGCAATGATGGCCGGTCCCCGCCGGGGCAGTCGCTCCAAGCCCTGAATGTTGAGACCGAGGACGATCAACACCAGCGGCCGAACAATAAACACAAAAAAGAGTATTTGTAGCCAACTCATAAGAAAGACTCTCAAAATAATAGCTGTATTTGAACGGATAATTGATAAGTACCAATATCAGCAGACCGCAACCACATCCTTCGATACCATCTCGTGCCTCGATTTACTCAGATGCCTGCGGTCTACCGAATATCGAACCACCAATCACCGCCCTAATAATGCCAATAGAAAACCAGATAAAAAAAGAGAGGCGCGGTGAAGAAGAGAGAGTCGAGCCGGTTCAAAACGCCCCCGTGACCGGGTGTCATCGTCCCCCGGTCGGCCAGGTGCAAATCGTTTTTGATGGCGGACATGGTGGTGTAGCCAATGAACCCGGCCCCGGCGATTAGAGTACCGCTAATGACGGCCTGAGCCGGGGTGAGCGGGGTCAACAACGGCGCAGCCAGCCAACTCAACAGAGCCATCAAGAGGCTGCTGCCAATCAGGCTGGCCCAATTGCGAGTCGTGCTGACTTTCAGACTCAGGGCGGGCCAATCGAAAAGTTTACCAAACAGAAATTGGGTCACGTCGCTGAGTTGGGTAATCATCACCAGAAACAAAAAAAGCCCGGCCCCACCAGCACTCGGATTACGCTCCGGCGGTAACAACAGTAGGTAGGCCAGGTGACCGGGGCTGTAAACCGTCAGCAGCAGCCCCCACTGTAGACTGCTATAGGCTTTGAGGAAGCCTTCGCTTTCACCGATGACGACCATTAACAGGGCCAGAAAGAGGAAGATATAGACCGGCAGAAAAGCAACGAAGGCCAGAAACCAACCGTTCCAGATGAGGACAAATTGGAGGATAATCGACAGATAGGCAAAAAAAAGTACTCTTCGGTCAGCCTGCCGGGTGGGGGTGATCGACAAAAATTCTTTCAAGGCCAGAAAGGAGAGAAAGGACAGCAAAAGAATTAAATAACCGGGGCCAAAAGTGATAACCAGGATAAAAGAGGCAGTCAACAGCCAAGAAAAGCGGAGGCGGTAGCCGATTTTGGGTAGATTCGGGGTAGGACGCTGCCACAAAAGCCACCCGTACCCGCCACTAGCCAAAGCCAGAATGATGACCACCGCACCGGTGACCAGAGCCAGATTGGGGTATTGTTGATACAGCGGCACAAGCGTTTCTCCTTTGACCGCCAGTCCGAGGTATTGGAGCGAAGTTGCCCCGCAGTATACCACAGGTAGGGTGGAGACGGAAACCGGCAAGATAATCCGAACGTGCCCGAGTCAGACAATCAAAAAGAAGTTAGAAGATAGATTTGTCTACAAAATCCGGGTCAACTCATCATTGGCAAAGTAGGTTAACTCGACCACCTGTCCGTTCTTCGACAAACGGCAGCCCTCGGTGGGCGGGGTGAGGCGGCCAATGGGCGTACAGGGCAGCCCGGCGGCGGCCATTCGCTGTTGGAGCGCCTCGGCCTGATCCGGCGGGGTTGTCAGGATCAACAGGCCGGAGGCGATCAGACCGAAGGGGTCGAGGTTGAACTCGGCGCACAGCCGCTCGGTTTCGGGCAGAATCGGGACGCGCTCGGCGTCGATCAGGACGCCGACTTCGGCAGCTTCGGCCAACTCATGCAGGGCTGTGGCCAATCCGCCTTCGGTGGCGTCGGTCATGGCCGTCACCAGGCCCGTCTCGGCGGCGGTCAGCGCCTCCTCGTAGACGCTGATGCCCGGTTCGTACAAAAATGCTTGTGCCTGGCTGATGAAAGAATCGTCGTAACCCCGCTGCCGCAGCCGGTCGGCCATTTCGTTGGCGATGATGGCCGTGCCCTCGATGCCCAACGCTTTAGTCATCAGCACCACATCGCCGACCTGCGCCCCGCCGACCGTAATCAGCGAGGCCCGCTCCAGTTCGCCGATCAGGTGGCCGACGACGATGGGCCGGTCCAGGCCGTAGGTCACTTCGGTGTGGCCGCCGATGATGACTACATCCACCTGATGGCTGGCTTCGTAAATCTGTCGGAAAATATCTTCGACCAATTCCGGGGTGGTTTTGCCCTCCGGCAGCAGCAAGCAGGTCATCATCCACCGGGGCCGCACCCCGCGCACGACCATATTGTTGACGCAGACGTTGACCACGTACCAGCCAATCTGATTGGTGGCAAAGGTGATGGGGTTGATTTTGGCCACCAGATACCGCTCCCCAAAATCCAGCACCGCCGCATCCTCGCCCACCCTGGCCCCGATTTTGATCCGCGCATCGCCGCCGGTATATTTCTTGAGCAGGCCATCCAAAAAGCGCATCTCCAGCTTTCCAACCGGCAAAATCTCCTCGTTCATCCTCAACCGTCCCACTCGCTCAAGGCGGCCAGCGCCGCGCCGACGCCCGCCCCAAACTCAACCGGATAGCCCAAATCGGCCAGCGACCGCTCCAGGATGCCCAACTGCGCGGCCAGATAAGTCGGGTGGGCAGCCTGGGCCATATGCCCCAACCGGAACAGTTGCCCGGCCAGCTCGCCGTAGCCGCCGGAAATCATCACCCCGTACCGCGCCCGCATGTGTGCCCGCAATTGGGCATCGTCGATGCCGTCCGGTATTTTGACCCCGGTGACGGCGGTTCCGGCAATCTCCTCGCGGGCGGCCCACAACTCCAAGCCCAGCCCTTTGACCCCGGCCCGGCAGGCGTGGGCAATCTGGGCGTGTCGCCCGGCGTAATGGGCCAAGCCTTCATCTAACACCTGCTGCAAGACCGACTCCAGGCCGTAAATCAGGCTGACCGAGGGGGTGTAGGGAAAAACCCGCTTTTCCAACCAGCTCTCTCGCCAGTCGAGGATGGATAGAAAGCTGCCCCGCACCGGCTTGTGATGCTGCTCCATCGCTTGCCAGGCGGCAGGGCTGACGGCCAGCAGGGTCAGGCCCGGCGGCCCGCCCAGACATTTCTGCGGCCCGGCGATGGCCACATCCATGCCCCACGCTTCGGGGCTGTAAACCTCGCCGCCGAAGCCGGAGACGGTATCGACGATGGTCACGACGCCAAACTCTTTGGCAATGGCCCCAATTTCTTGCATCGGGTTGACCGTGGTCGAGGGGGTCTCGGAGTGGACGACGGACAGAAATTTGATGCCGGGGTTGGTCTGTAACGCCTGCCGCACGTCCTCCGGGTCGATGGCCTCGTTGTAGGGCACGGCCAGCTCGATGGTCTCCCCCCCAAATTTTTGGATGAACAGCTCGAACCATTTGCCAAAGACGCCGGAGACCAGGTTCAAAACCTTATCCCCCGGCGAAATTAGGCAGGCCGCCGCCGCCTCCAGGCCGAGGATAGCCTCGCCCTGCATAATGACCACATCATACTCGGTCTGGTACACCTGCTGCAATAGCGTGCAGGTATGCTCAAAAAAGTCGATAAAGGCCGGGTCGTAATGATACAGGACCGGCCTGGATTGCTCCCGTAATGTTCGCTCATTGACCTCAACCGGCCCCCCGGAGAGGTTCATCATGGGCCAGTTTTTCATTGTTTTCTCCTAAATTCTTTACTCCCCATGTCATTTCGAGCGACGATAGGAGCGAGAAATCCCCGAGACCGCTGTTTGCAACCGACCACCTGGGGGATTTCTCGGCTTTCAGCCTCGAAATGACATGCGGGCTGGGTAGTTACCTCATCTACTGTAGTTGCTTCAACCGCGTCCGCATTTCCTCGGCATCGGCAATGGCCGGAACCGTAATCTCGCCCGACAAAATAGCCTCGCGGGCCACATCAACCGCCGCTCGGGCCTCTGCCGAAATTTCAGCCGGTGGCTCCAGTAAGCGCACGCCACCGGAGGCGACGTCCATCGTGTACACCCGGCCAAAGTCGCCCGTTTCGATGTCGGCAATCAATTGCTCATAGACGCCGCTGTAGTCGAACAGTACGGAGGTAAGGAGGACATCGCTAAATTCTTCGCTTTTGTCGCCGATGACGTCGATGAACCAGGCTTTGGAGTCACTCTCGGCGTTATGTTCCCGGATCGCCTGCAACATCCCGAAGGAGGCTCCATCCCCCATCCCGAAGATGATGTCGGCCCCGGCAGCCAGTTGGGACTCGGTCGTCCGTTTAGCGCCGGCGGCATCTTCATAAGCCGCTTCACCGATGACGCCATACAAGACCTCGACATCCGGGTTGGTCGCGTGAACGCCCTCGGCAAAGCCAACGGTCATAAAATTCCAGGTCGGCGGTTCGCCGGAGACGACGATACCGATGGTGCCGGTCTCGGTCACCTCGGCGGCCAGCACCCCGGCCAGGTAGGCCACCTCCTGAGCCTGCGTCTCCACATCGGCCACCAGGGGCGAAACGGCCCCCGGGTTTTCCACAACGGCCACCCTAACCCCGCTCGACTCGGCAAATTCGGGGCAGACGGTTTGGTAGCCGCTGGCGTGGCAGATGACCAGGTCGAAACCCCGGTCGGCCAGGTCGCGCAACACCGGGGTGATGTCGTCGTAGCCCAGATTTTCGGCGACTTCGACCGTTACTCCTTCCCGATTGGCCGCTGCCGCCATCAGCGAATCGGCCCCTTGCTGGTTCCAGCCCTGGTCGGTCTGGCTGGCCGGGAGCAGCACGGCCACCTGCTCGACGGTGTTACCGACGGCCTCGGCGGGGGCTGCTGCTTCCGGGGGGGCTTCGGTCGGGGCTGCCCCCCCGCAGGCGGCGATGAGCGGCAGGGTGATGAGTAAAAGAAGTCTTATAATTTTCTGTGTCACTATTTCTCCTCTGCATGTGTCCATAAATACACCCCTTTTAACGCAATTATAGACATAGATTTATAACCCACAAGCCAGCCGGGTAGGGCTGGCTTTATGATTCTACCATTCTACTGAAAATTGTCGGTCCGGCAGCAGCAATTCCCGGAAGGGAGGTAAGGATAATTTGACAAGGGTGAAAAAAGATAAT
>CAZWZZ010000150.1:2013-10332 GCA_964638395.1 uncultured Caldilineaceae bacterium | reverse complement strand
TCTCTGTGGCGACTTTTTTCTCTTTTTTGCCCTTTTTTGCCTCTGGAAATTTATGGTATGTGGTTGGGCATAATGCAAAAGGCATCCAAATCATAAAGCTGTTCATCGTGCCGATGAATTTCTTGGGCAACTAAACCGGCAATTTTTGCCTCACCTAACCAAAAAGGCCCCGAAGTTGCTTTGTGCAACGCTGCATCCCACTGCCCAAAAAGTCGGCGATGTTCCAGATAAGCTCGCTGCGCTCGTTGCTGTGGATCGGCAATACCAGCCAGAGTTGCTTCAATCTTTGCAGCTTCGGCCTTAAGTTGATTGCGGGTCTCTGCCGGAATCGAACCGGCCAACCGCGAGGTAACAAACAAGGTTGCCCCAGGCGGTTGGAAGTGTGGTAAGTAGCGGCGGTATGAAAATTTATAGTCGAGTCTACCTTTGCTCATTTGTCAATTCAGGTGCGAAAATTTGTGGTTGTAGGACAAACTTAAGTTTGTCCTACAAGTTTGTCAGCATAATCCGGTTCAACCGATGCGTCAAGTTTTAGGCCGTCGCCATATCAAACTCATACGCTTGGCTGCCACCCGCCAGATACCGCAGGCCGATTGGAGCGCACACGACAAGCCACAAAATGCCGGATAGGGGATACAACACATTCAGGCCAAATGCCGTCTCGGTCACTTGCGCCCCGGCAAAGCAGATACCGGCCAGAATCAGAGCGATGGCTCCCCAGGTTGGAATGGTTTTGGTCCGCAAAAAGCCGCTGCCCAGCAAAATTGAGGTTAGGGGAAAGAGAAGGCAGACAAGGCCGACCGCGAGTAAGGCCGGAGTCTCTGTGGATTGGATAGTTTGGTACAGTTCCCCCTCAACCCCGGCGGCGACGAGGATGCCGCGTTGAATTCGGTCGCTCATGGCCATCACCCCACACGCTGCGCCCAAGAGTCCGGTCAGGGCGCAGAATAGGCCAAAGTAGGGCGCTTTCTGGCCTAAAAGCCGGGCCAATTCCAAATAGACGACGATGAAGAGAATCAGACCGTAATAGCCGATGACGCCCTCGGTCACGCTGCCGACGCCATCGGGGGTGACATTGATGCCTAAAACAAAGGTGATGGCTGCGACTGTGAGCAAGAGTGGTCCTAGCATAAAGGCCAGGCCCAACGCTTTTTGTTGTAAGGTTTGGTAGGTGTTCATTTTTACCTCCATAGTTGCCGGGCAAATTGCCTACTGGCTCAACCCACATTATAATGTGGGTAATTATCCACACGATTTTGAGGGTGTGCCTTATGAAAACAATCCAAATGACGTTAGATGAGTCGCTTTTGCAGCAAGTCGATCAAATCGTGCGGGAACTGGAAACGACCCGCTCTGCCTTTATCCGGGAGGCGTTGGAAGGGGCGCTGCAAGCCTACCGCATCCGGCGTCTGGAAGAACAAGATGAAGCTGGCTACCGAGCCATTCCAGCCGAGCCAACCGAAGTTACTGAATGGACGACAGAACAACACTGGGGGGATGCGTGGAACGGGGAGAAGTAAGGTGGTACACCTTCGCCAAGCCCGATAAAACCCGTCCCGTCCTCATTCTGACCCGCAATTCAGCCATCCCCTATCTCAACGCGATCACGGTCGCCCCGATTACCAGCACCATCCGGGGCGTGCCTTCGGAAGTGAAACTGTCTGTGGCCGATGGCTTGATGGCCGATTGTGCCGCCAATTTTTACAATGTGCAGACGGTTCCTAAAGCCCACCTTGGGGCCTGGATTACAACCCTCTCACCGCAACGAATGGCCGAGGTAGTTCGTGCCCTGCAATTCGCGCTTGGCATTGTTGAAAATCATCCGGCGTAGGGGCGAGGCCACACGATGTGGGGCGGCCTTTGTCAAAGACTTGCGTTTCTCTGAGACTTTTTGTGAGGGCATCCTTATGCCCGCTCCCGCATTGGGATGCGGTCGCTACCCCACAAAAGCTCATAGAGCCAGACTTGCGCTCCGAGTGGCCTCGCCCTTACAAAATCCTTTTACTCCGTCTCTTCCATCTCCTCCATTGCGCCCATTTTCTCCATAATGAAGCCCATCACCTCCTCAGTCGGCGCAGTCACCTCGACGCTGTTGATAATGGCCTCGACCTGCGCTTCCAACTCGGCGTTTTCATAGTCCACGGCTAAAATCTGCGGGGCTAAGAGGTACAACCCATCGCCCACATCAGCCAGGTGGACCACATAAGCTTCGGTGGCAATGGCGGCTGTGGCGCGTATGGCTTGTGTACCATTGTCTAGCGTGACAGACTCGTAGGTGGCCTCAGCCATCCCTTCCTGGGCCTCTTCCGGAGCCGTGCCCGCTATCACCATCGGGGCCACCTCCTCCAGCGGCGTCTCGGCCGTGACTCCCGCCTCGGCAAACATATCCCGGGGGAGGATCATCACCACAACCCCAATTTGGTCTTCGGGCAACGGCTCATACGCCTCGCCTAAATCCAGAATCTCCTGGTTTGAGCCGAATACAACGTGGGGGGTGGGGGCCTCATCGCCAAAGCCATAGGGTTCGACCACCCAGCCGGTCGGGTAGTCGGCGGTGAAGAAGCCATTTTCATCGGTATAGGTCTCGGTCTGGGGGGCCGGGGCGGCTTCCTCTTCAGGTGGCGGTGGAGCCGCCTGTCCGCCACAGCCAATCAGTCCAACGGTCAAGATTAGGGCAAACATCAGATAGGTCCAGCGTTTCATTAGAATATCTCCTCACGATACTTGGGTTAAAATTGTTAAGCAGGATCAGGATACCACGGGAGGTTTCCCGTTGTCGTGGGGGCAGGCTCCTATGGGGGCCGGGAAAATTTCCCGGCTGAGACAAATAAAAAAAGCCCTGCTTTCAGGCAGGGCTTTTTCGTTCTTTTCCTAATTTCAGTAGATCGCAGCATCCTGAGTAGGTCGAGCCGGCGAGACCGTATCGAAGGGTGCATTGCGATCTACTGATTTTTGGGGAGCAAATTATTTCTGGATCAACTCCAGCAGATTGCCCTCCGGGTCTTGAAAGGCGACGTAATATCTGTCCGGGGCGACTTCGTTGATTTCGGAGAAGAAGCGGACGCCCCGCCGCTGCAACGTTTCGTAATCCTGGAAAATATCCTCGCTGCGGAGGCACAGCACGGTGGCGCACTCCGCGCCGTAGGCGCTTTTGGGACGGCCCGGCTTGGCCATACCCATAATGATGAACTCGATACCGGAAATATCGAAGACGAGCCAATGCTCCCCCTCATCGACCAATTCCAGACCCAAAATATCGCCGTAAAATGTCTTGGCCTGTTCTAGGTCGGATACAAACGTTTGAACTTCACCAAAGGATAGGTTCATTGCGCCCTGCCTTGATGTCGTAAAAGGGTTGTGGGGTTGATGACCGTTGCCATTTGTTGAGTGCGTCATCAATCCGCCCACCACCTGGAGCGGGCCACCCGCTTGGCCCCGCCGAAAAATATAATCCAGCCTGTGACCGGCAACCAATGGATTAGCATCGGCGGCCAGATCGAACCGCTGATAAAATAGGCCAGGGTGCAGGTTGTGCCCAGCAGCCCCGCTTGCAGCAGAAAGGCCCCGTCGGTAAAGAGCGGGTAGGCGCTTTTGCTGAGGGTCATGCCGTTGAGCGGGTGAGCCAGCAGAAACGCGCCCAGTCCGGCCACGGCGCTGAGCCAGCGTCGCCCCGTCGAGATCGCTTCCGTGGGATGGGGCAGCAGCCAGACCCGAAAGATCAACTCTTCCATAAAGCCCGGCTCGATCAACAGCCCGATGACCGCTGTCACTTGCCGCCGGAGGCCGGACAGATAGCTCCACCGCAGAAAGCCGGTCAAGACGCCGAGCGGCACGGCCACACTCAAATAGATCAGGGCCAGCCAGCCACACCGCCGCCACGTTGGGCCATCGGGCCAGGTAGTCAGGGCGACGTGGGCGCTGTCCCTGCGGGTCCGGAGCCGCCGTCCGCCGCCTACCATAAAAGCGATGAGGGTCAGGGCCGCCGTGGCCAATGTCACCAGAAGCAGAGATCGAGAGAGATAGTTTTTTAGGGAGTTGCCAGTTTGAGTCATAAAATTCTCGAACGTGTTGCTTTTAAAACAACTTCTTAAAGCCTGCAATGATACTCATCTCTTTCAATTAGTCCAATTGTCTGAGCATTCACGACAGTTTTTAATTTTTCGATTCTACTGTATAATCACCCCTTATGACTGAATTTCAAATCCGCGCTCGCAGCTATATTTTTCGCGCCGTTGTGCTGTTTGCCTTTTTTGTTTTGGCCCTGCAACTGTGGAATCTGCAAGTCGTCCAGGGGGAGACTTACCAACAGTTGGCCGATGCAAACCGCTTCCGGCTGGAACAAGTACCTTCTCCCAGAGGGGTGATCTATGACCGCAACGGCGAGTTATTGGTGCGGAACCGGCCCGTCTACAACGTCATCGTGCTGCCGGCCTATTTGCCGGATGACGCCACCGCCGAAGCGCGGGTGTTTGCCCGGCTGTCGGAACTGCTCGATTTGCCTATCACCACCCAGGTAGAGCCGGTCAGCGGGCACACCAGCGGCTATTTCCAGACGATCCGCCATCATCAATACAACCGCCAACTCCAGCGGCAGATCATCAACCCCCGCAGTCGCCAATTTGCCAACGCGCCGCTCGGCATCCGGGACGCGGTCAACCAGAACCGGATTGCCGCGCCGTTCCTACCGGTCACGATTGCCACCGATGTCGATCCGATGGTTATCGCCCAACTGGAGGAAGAGCGGATCAACCTGCCGGGGGTGTTGATTGATGTCGCCCCCTCCCGCGATTACCTGCACGGCCCCTTGACAAGCCATATGTTGGGTTATACCGGCCCTATCCCGGCCGAGCAATTCGACCGGTACGACGCCCTCGACTACGACCTGACCGACATCGTGGGGCTGGCCGGGCTGGAAATCGAGTATGAGTCCTGGCTGCGGGGCATCAAAGGGCTGGAAAGCATCGAAGTGGACGTCACCGGCCAGAAAATTCGGACGGTTAGCCGGGACATCGAGGCCCGGCCCGGTCACAACCTGCGGCTGACCATTGATCTGGAACTCCAGCAGGTGACGGCCGAGGCGCTGCAAACACAGATGGATGAGGTCGGCTCTCGGCAGGGCGTAGCCATCGCTATGAACCCGCAAAATGGCGAGATTTTGGCCTTCGTGTCCCTGCCCAGCTACGACAACAACCTGTTTTCACGGGGCATCAGCCCCCGCGAGCTATCGCTGCTGAGTGATGATCCCCAAAAGCCGCTGGTCAACCACGCCATCGCCGGTCTCTATCCGCCGGGGTCTATCTTTAAGATTATACCCGCTTCCGGCGCTCTGCAAGAACAAACCGTGTTTGAGGATACCACTTTTTTTGATGAAGGCATCCTTTATCTGCCGAACCGTTTCGAGCCGGACAACCTGGATTTAGCGCAGCCCTTCTTTTGCTGGCTGCGGGAAGGGCACGGCGAGGTCTCTGTGGTGTCGGCCCTGGCCTGGTCTTGCAACGTCTACTTCTATCAGGTTGGCGGGGGTTACTCGCCGACGGAGTATGAAGGCTTGGGCCTGGATCGGATGGGCAGCTATGCCCGGATGTATGGCCTGGGCGAGGCGACCGGGATCGACCTGCCCGGCGAGTTGGCCGGCCTGGTGCCGGATGAGCAATGGAAACGGTTGACCTATGCTGAAACGTGGCTGACCGGGGATACCTACAATATGGCCATTGGCCAGGGCTTCATTTTGGCCACGCCCTTGCAGATGGTCAACGCTTACGCCACCATCGCCAACGGCGGCACCCGCTACCGGCCCCATCTGGTCAAAGAAATTGTGGATGCGGAGGGCAACATCGTGGAGCGGATCGAGCCGGAAGTTATCGACCGGTTGCAGCTTGACCCCGAATATCTACGTCTGGTGCGGGAGGGATTGCGGGCAGCCATCAATTGGGAGAATGGCACGGCCAACGACTATTTCGATGTGCCCGGTATCGACGCCTCCGGCAAGACCGGCACGGCGGAATTTTGCGACAGCTACCCGGCCTGTTTAGATCGAGAGGGGCGGGTGCGGACCAGCCACGCCTGGTTTGCCTCGTATGCGCCGACCAACAACCCGGAAATCGTGACCGTCGTTTTTGTGTATGGGGGGAAACAGGGGGCCGGGGTGGCCATTCAAGGCTCTGAGGCCTCGGTGCCGGTCACGAATGAAATGTTGCGCCAATATTTTGGCATCGAGGATGTGGAGGAGGAGACGCTCGACGATGACGAGGCCGCAGAGGAAACCGAAGCGCCGCAACTCAACGTTGAGGGGCGGCTGCTGGCGACGGATAGCCTGGGCAGTGACGGGGTCGGCATTTCCGGCTTTGTTACCGATGCGGAGGGGCAAGGCTTGATCGATGTTCCGGTTGAAATTGTGGCGGCGGGTGAAATCATCGGTCAGGTTTTATCAGGGCCACGGGGACAGTTCGATTATATCGGCCCCCTGCCTGACCAGGCTACGACCTGGCAGATACGCCTGCCCGATTATGGCCAGGAGTCGCTGTTACAACTGCAAGTTGCCGAAGGAACCCGGTATCTGGTAGAATTTAGAGCGGCCGCTCAACCGGAGACGGGGACTCCGGTTGGTGAGGAAGATGACGAGAATTAGGTAGTTCCAAGAATAAAATCCGTCAAATTGGAACCACATAAAACGTAAAACGTAAAACGCAAAACATGAAGCCTGTTTATCGGACAAAAACCTTACGTTTTTCGTTTTACGCTTTACGGATATCGGGATAATTATTTTTTGGAGATGCCTTAACCTAAACTTTTGATAACTACCCCAACTCGAAAAGTAATCTATGTCCAGTGATCGTATCAATATCAAAGGAACCAGCGATGGGTTGATTATCACCGTTGGTCCCGGAGCCTGGCCCGGATTGGTGGAGGAGCTTGACCGCCATCTGGGACAGAAAGCCTCTTTCTTCAAGGGGGGGCGCGTCGCCTTGCGCATCGGCCCACGCCAGTTGAGCCGCCCGCAGCTTGAAAAAGTGGGCCATCTGCTGAACCGCCATCAGGTCAGCCTGTGGGCGGTGGAGAGCGACTCGCCGGCCACGCGGGCCGCCGCCGAGGAGTTGGGGCTGGAAACGGGGATGGCTGCGCCCCGCGCCCCGGCGCCGCAGACGGCTCCACCGCCGCCGGAAGGGGACTCGATTGTCGTTCAGCGCACGTTGCGGTCGGGCCAGGTCATCTACCACCCGGGCCACATCGTCATTATCGGCGATGTCAACCCCGGCGCGGAGGTTCGGGCTGGCGGTAACGTGGTGGTCTGGGGCCGCTTACGGGGCACGGTTCACGCCGGTGCCGGTGACGAGGGGCTGGGTGACCGGGCGATTATCTGTGCCCTCCAGTTGTCACCCACCCAACTACGGATTGGGAGCCACATCACCCGCCCGCCCGCCGACGATGGCAACCAAGACTCCGCGCCCGAAGTGGCCTCGGTGCAGGAGGGGCAGATTGTGGCCGAATTATGGAAATAGACTCTATATAGATTGAGAGAAAATTTTATGGGAACGGTTGTAACGATTACCTCAGGTAAAGGTGGGGTCGGTAAAACGACGGCGACGGCCAATTTGGGCGCGGCCCTGGCGGCTCAGGGAAAAACGGTCGTTTGCATTGACGCTGACATCGGGCTGCGTAATCTCGATGTGGTCATGGGTCTGGAAAATCGGATCGTCTACGATTTAGTCGATGTGGTCGAGGGGGCCTGCAAAATTCGGCAGGCGATGATTAAGGACAAACGGCTGCCCGAACTGTACCTGATCCCGGCGGCGCAATCGCGGGACAAAACGGCGGTCACGCCCGGCGATATGATCGACGTGGCCAACCAACTGCGGGAGGAGTTCGATTTTGTGCTGGTCGACTCACCGGCCGGCATCGAGCAGGGCTTCAAAAATGCGGTCGCTCCGGCCGACCGGGTGTTGATTATCACCACGCCGGAGGTGTCGGCGGTACGGGACGCCGACCGCATCATCGGCATGATCGAGGCGCACGAAAAGGGGCCGGGCGATCTCATCGTCAACCGCATCCGCCCGGATATGGTCAAGCGGGGCGATATGTTAGACACGGATGATGTCATCGACGTGCTGGCTATCAACCTAATTGGGGTCGTGCCGGATGACCAATCTATCATCACCTCGACCAACCGGGGCCGGCCGGTGGCGATGGATAATGGCTCGGCGGCCGGAGAAGCCTTCAGGAATATCGCTCGCCGTCTGAATGGGGAAACCGTGCCCTTTATGAGCCTGGAAAGTAACGAGTCGTTTATGCAAAAAGTGTCGAAGTTTTTTCGCTCGTAGT
>CAZWZZ010000150.1:0-1913 GCA_964638395.1 uncultured Caldilineaceae bacterium | reverse complement strand
CGCTCGTAGTATCAATGAAAGACTCAGATCGACTGTGGAAGATCGTTTTGTGGGAGAAAACGAATGAATCTGTTTCAGCGTTTGTTGGGCTACCAGGAACCAAAAAGCCGGGATGTGGCCAAGGATCGGTTGCAACTGGTTTTAGTCCAAGACCGGGTTAATTTATCGCCGGAGAGAATGAACCAATTGAAAGATGACTTGATTCAGGTCATCTCGAAATATGTAGAAATCGAACAGGACGGCATCGAGATTTCCCTGGCCAAAAGTGGCCGGCATAGCCGCTTGACCGCCGATATTCCGGTCGTTGGGTCACGGGAATAAGTCGGGTAGAGACAAATGGATCGTAGAATCTGGCGACAATTTGATATTATCCTGGTCGGCATCGTGGCCATGCTCATCGTTTATGGCGTGATTATGATCTACAGCGCCAACCAAACTCAGGATGACCTGCGAGACCTGTGGCAGACCCAATTGACGCGGGCCGGGATCGGCTTAGGCATTATGCTCCTGGTCGCAGCCTTCGACTATCGCTACTACGCCAACCTGTACAAATTTTTCTACATCGTGATGATGCTGCTGCTGGCCACCCTCTTCATTGCCGCCGAGCTAACCGCCGGGACGCTGCGTTGGCTCGATTTCCGCCTTTTCCCGGTTCAGCCCAGCGAAATCGCCAAGATTGTCATCATTCTGATGACGGCCAAGATTCTGGCCGACCGGGAAGGCGAGATGAACAAGCTGACCAATCTGCTGCTCTCCCTGGTGTTGATTGTGCCGCCGATGGTCTTGATCTATCTGCAACCCGATCTGGGGACGACCGTAATTATTGGCGTAGTCTGGTTGATTATGGCCCTGATGGGCGGCATCCATTTTCTACACATTGGCCTGCTGGGATTGGTCGGTATGGCTATCGCCCCTTTTGTCTGGCTGACGATGGCCGATTACCAGCGGGAACGGGTCATGCTTTTCCTGGACCCGCAGGGCAACCCCGACGCTTATTACAACATTCAACAGGCGCTCATTAGCATCGGATCGGGGAGTTGGTTGGGCAAAGGCTTTAGCATCGGCACCCAAAACCAGCTTCACTTTCTGCGGGTGCGTCACACCGACTTCATCTTCTCGGTCATCGGCGAGGAGTTGGGCTTGCTCGGCTCGATGTTACTCTTTATAATTATCGTCACCCTGATTTGGCGCGTCTTGCGGGCGGCAGATCTGACCAATGATCCCTTTGGCCGGTATATCTGCATCGGCATCGCCGCTCTCATCTTTTTTCAATCTTTCGTCAATTTGGGGGTCAATTTGGGGCTGCTGCCCGTAACCGGCACCCCCTTACCCTTTGTCAGCTATGGCGGCAGCTCTCTGACCGCCTTTCTCATTTCAATTGGGCTGGTGCAGAGCGTCCTCATGCGGCGCAAAGCCCTCGACTTCGAACAAGTTTAACCGGCGTGCAACGACTGACACACTCTCTCGACCACCCTCCAAAAACGTGGGGCATCATTATTTTGGCCGTCTGGGCCGTCGTCTTGGCGGTCACGTCAATAGCCAACGTTTTGCTTTTATCCCGGGCGGCCACGCAACTGGAAGGCGGGCCGGACCAAAGCCGTATCTGGCTGGTCTTTGGCTTCAACGTTTTCTTTATCATCAGCTTTGGCTTGAGCGCCTACGGCCTGTGGCAGACCCACAACTGGGGTCGGCTGTTATTTCTGGCCGCTATCGGCCTCTGGTCAGGCTTTGGGCTGGTTGCTTTTCTGTGGCCCACTTCCGTCGAGGCGGATCAAGCCTACACCTTTGGCGAACAGGCCCTCAACCTGTTGCGGTATGGGATCAGCTTTGTTGTGCCCATCATCTATCTGAATCTGGCCCATATCAAGGCCTATTTCCTGACCGGCAACGATGTTTTTGTGGATTAAAAAATC
>CAZWZZ010000149.1:0-10337 GCA_964638395.1 uncultured Caldilineaceae bacterium | reverse complement strand
CCGGTCGTTAGTGAGCAGTATGAACCCGGCTCCGTCTTCAAGATCGTGACCATGGCCGCCGGTCTGGATGCCGGGGTGGTCACGCCGGAAACGACCATTTATGATGGTGGCTCCATTGAAGTGGGCGGCCGGATTATTCGCAATTGGGACCTGCAAGGACACGGCGTGGTCGATATGACCGATGTCCTGGCCAAGAGCCTGAACGTGGGCGTCTCCCAGATTGCGGTTGAATTAGGCAAGGATCGTTTCTACACCTACGTCAAACGTTTTGGCTTCGGTCGCCTCTCGGAAATCGACCTGGGCAATGAAGGTCCCGGTACGTTGAAAACGCCCAAAGATGCCAGTTGGCACGCCAGCGACCTGGGCACCAATTCATTCGGCCAGGGTATCGCCGTCAGCCCGATGCAGATGGCAGCAGCTGTGGCGGCTGTGGCCAACGAAGGGCTGTTGATGAAGCCGTATGTTGTGGACCGCATCGCCGGCGGCGAGCGGGATGGTCAGGTTGAACCAACCGTCGTCCGCCGGGTGATTTCGGAGGAGACCGCCCGAACCTTGACCGAGATGTTGGTTGATGCTCTGGAAGGGGCCGGGTCTCAGGCGCTTGTGCCCGGCTATCGGGTGGCGGGCAAAACGGGCACGGCGGAAATTCCCGTGCCCGGCGGCTATCACCCCACGCTGACCCTGGCCTCGTTTGCCGGATATTTACCGGCGGACGATCCGCAAATGACCATTTTGGTCATCATCGACCGGCCCACTACCTCCCGCTGGGGGAGTGACACTGCCGCGCCGACGTTCCGGCGCATCGCCGAGCAGTTGGTACTGCTGATGGATATTCCGCCGGATGATATTCGCCTGGCCAAGCCTCAAAGAGTGGTCAAGATTGGTCTGAATTGATGGATTTGCGGGTTACTGATGTCATCGAGGGGTTGACCGGGCAACCTTTGGCTGCGCCCCAACCCATAACAAGCGTCGTTATCGACTCGCGGCAGGCTGAACCGGGGTCGCTCTTTGTGGCCCTGCCGGGCACGCGCACCGATGGTCACCAATTTGTGGCCGCCGCTTTTCAGCAGGGGGCACGGGGGGCGATCATCCAAAAGCCCCTTGACATCGATGGCGTGACCGTCATCAAGGCAGGTGAGCCGTTCAGCGGACACCTTTCCGTCGGGCCACTTTGTGTGCTGGTTGAGGATACGCTGCGGGGTTTGCAGCAGTTGGCCGCCTTTTGGCGTAACAAATTCGATCCGCATGTGATCGGCATCACCGGCAGCGTGGGCAAGAGTACTACCAAAGAGCTAACCTCGACCGTTTTATCGACCCGCTTCAAGGTTTTGAAAAACGAAGGCAACCTTAACAATGAAATCGGCCTGCCCCTGACGCTGCTCAACCTGGAAGCGGACCACGACCGGGTCGTTTTAGAGATGGGCATGTATGCCCTCGGCGAGATTGCGCTACTAGCCGACATCGCCCGGCCCCACGTGGGGGTCGTTACCAATGTCGGCCCCACCCATCTGGAGCGGTTGGGGACAATCCAGCGCATCGCTCAGGCTAAAACCGAGCTGGTGCAGGCTCTCCCCGATGAGGCCGCGGGTGGTATCGCCATTTTGAACTACGACGACCCACTGGTGATGCCGATGGCCCAGGAAACCGAGGCCAGGGTTCTGACCTATGGTCTCTCCTCCGAGGCCGATTTATGGGCCAGCAATGTCGAAAGTGTGGGGCTGGAAGGGATTCGCCTGACCCTGAATTATCAGGAGGAAGAAATTCACGTCAAAGTGCCGTTGCTGGGTCGGCATAGCGTTCATACGGCGTTGCGGGCGGCCCTGGTCGGGTTGATCGAAGGGCTGGCCTGGGAAGAAATTATCAGTGGCTTGCAAACGTTGCCCAACACCGAGCAACTGCGGCTGGTGGCTATGCCGGGGCCAAACCGTTCGATCTTGCTGGATGATACCTACAATGCCAGCCCGGCCTCGACCCTGGCTGCGCTGAATTTGTTGGATGATTTGCCCGCCGCCAAAAAGATCGCGGTTCTGGGCGATATGTTGGAATTAGGCAGTTATGCTGAAGAAGGGCATCGCAAAGTGGGCTGCCGGGCCGCCGATATTTTGGATCAGTTGATCGTCATCGGCTCGCTGGCCCGTTTCATCGCCGAAGAAGCCCAAGCCTGCGGTCTCGATCCGTCGATGATTTTTGAATTGCCGGATAATCAAGCCGCGATCAACTATTTGGAGAAGATGCTGGGGCCGGATGATGTCGTGTTGATTAAAGGCTCTAACGCCCAACATCTGGATGACATCGTCTCGGCCTTGATGACCCGGCGAGGTGATACCGGCGTGGGTAAAGGTTAGGCTGTCTGAGGTATTGGCAATGGCTTATAGCGCAGAAAGCCGTTAAGCAATGGCTTATTCTTTGACATTAGGAACGATTGCATTTTTGTTAGCCGTTATTTGGGGACGTCCGTTAATCAACGTGTTACGACAGTTAAAATTTGGCAAACGCATCCGTATCGAGCAGCCGAGCCGGCACCAGAGCAAGACGGGCACGCCGACGATGGGCGGTTTGATGATTTTGATCCCCGTCCTGGTGATTACAGTCATCCTCAATATCGCCAACCTGTTGGGGCTTAACCTGATCGGGCGCTCCGTTTTAGTACCGATGGGGGTGATGGTCGCCTTTGGTACACTGGGTATGGTTGATGATTTGATGGGTATCAAAATTCTGCCGAGCGGATTACTGGGACGTTACAAATTAATGTGGCAGGTAATCTTTGCCATGTTGACCGCCCTTTTTTTGCATTATGGGCTTGAACTACGCAGCATCGCCCTGCCCGGCATCGAAGAGCGGATCGACATTGGGTTGTGGTACATTCCCATCGCCATGTTCATCATCGTCGGCACCTCCAACGCGGTCAATCTGACCGATGGGTTGGATGGCCTGGCCGGGAGTATTGCCGCTGTGGCCTTCAGCGCCTATGGCGTCATCGCTTTTTTGCAGGGCCAAATTTGGTTGGTGGCCTTTTCTTTCACAGTGGTCGGGGCGGTCTTGGCCTTTCTGTGGTACAACGCCCACCCGGCCGAGCTATTTATGGGCGACACCGGCTCGTTGGCCATTGGCGCTACCCTGGCCGTGGTGGCCCTGATGACCGGACAATGGTTGCTGCTACCGGTCGTCGCCCTGGTCTTTATGGCCGAGGCCATGTCGGTCATTTTACAAGTGGGCTATTTCAAGCTGACCGGCGGCAAACGTCTTTTTAAGATGAGTCCGCTACACAATCACTTCGAGTTGTTAGGCTGGTCTGAGACGCAAATCACCCAACGCTTCTGGCTAATCGGCATCTTGTCGGCCATGTTGGGGATTGCCTTAGCTTTAATCTAAATTATTTTCACTATTTTTTCACTATTACTATGGAGGAAATCATGGAACATCTGCACAGCACGGGCAAAAAGCCTTATCGTAACGGTAATTTGCGAGCCTACTCCGGCTTTAGCGTGCCTTCAAGCGCGACCGAGCAGGAAGAAACCTACTACGCCGCGCTTAAGCTCGTGGCCCAGATCGATGAGGATTTAACCCGAGGCGTGCGTCATTACCGCAACAAAGCGGGCCTGTTGCTGACGACGCTGGATGAAGTGGTGCAGGCTATTTTAGATGATGACCTGCTGCTCGAAGAGGAAATGGAGCGAGATAGTTTGTGGTATACGCCCCAAGAATTGGCAGCATAAGTGGTGCTGTGGGCAGTTCGTAAAGCATACCTGGGATGGACCCGGTGACAACCATTGAGACATTATCCGGTTTGCGGGCCTTGGTGGTCGGTTTGGGGCGTGAAGGCTTGGCCCTGGCCACCTATCTGGCCGGGCACGGCTTTGCGGTGACAGCAACCGATGCCCAACCCGCTGAAAAGCTGGCCGAGGCGATCGAGCCGCTACGTCAGGCCGCTGTCTCTTTAGCCCTGGGCGGGCATCCGCTAACGTTGTTGGATGAAGTTGATATTCTATTCGTTAGCCCTGGCATTCCCCTGGAGTCGCCGTTTTTGCAGGCGGCTCAGGAACGGGGCCTGCCCTTGAGCAGCGAGACGCGCCTGGTGTGCCATCTCTGTCCGGCTCTGGTCGTCGGCATCACCGGCTCCAACGGCAAGTCAACCACGACGACCCTGGTTGGGAAGATGCTGGAAGCGGCGGGCTATAAAACCTGGGTCGGCGGCAACATTGGTCGGCCTCTGATCGAGTCTGTCGATCAGGTCGGCCCGGATGATCGAGCCGTGCTGGAGTTGAGCAGCTTTCAACTGGAATATTTTCACGGCCAACTCAATGACGGTGTCGATCTGAACGCCATCGCCGGAGACGACGCGACAGCTACCGCCCTGACGAGCCTGCTGGACAGTTGGAGTCCGCCGGTCAGCGCCATCCTGAACATTACGCCCAACCATCTGGATCGCCACCCGTCGATGAAGGATTACGTCCGGGCCAAACGAGCCATTATCAATTATCAGAGGGCTTCGGGGCGGATCATTATGAGTTTGGATAATGATATGACCCGGACCATCGGCAACCAGTTCGGCCCACGCACACGCTGGTTTAGCTTGGAGGCCCAAATGAAGGGCGGGGCCTGTCTGAGAGGTGAGGATCTGGTTTTGATTGATCCCGATGGCAGCCAGCACCATCTGGCCCAACGCCGGGAGGTCAAGCTGCGGGGCAGGCACAACCTGAGCAACATCTTGGCCGCTTCGCTGCTGGCCAGGGAAGCGGGGGCCTCTCTGGACGCGATGCACCAGGTCATCACCACCTTCACCGGGGTCGAACACCGGCTGGAGTTGGTGCGGGAACTGAATGGCGTGCGGTACTACAATGACAGCATCGCCACCAGCCCGGAGCGTTTGGCGGCGGCGCTGCGTTCTTTCAGCGAACCGCTAGTGCTGTTGGCCGGGGGCCGGGACAAACATTTGCCCTGGGAGGATGCGGCCCGTTTGATCTTGCACAAAGCTCACACGGCCATTCTTTTTGGGGAAGCCGCTGCCATTATCGAGCAGGCCATCACCGACATTCGGCCTGAGATCAGCGATGCCATCACCCAAACGGAGCAGTGTGCCACCCTGGAGGAGGCCGTGGCCAGAGCCGCGCAGGTCGCCCAGGCCGGGGATGTCGTTTTGCTTTCACCCGGCGGTACCAGTTTTGATGCCTTTCCCAACTTCGCCGAGCGGGGCGACCGTTTCCGCGAACTGGTCGAGGCGCTTTAAATCAGTTTTCTAATTACTAATTTCTAATCCCTAATTACTGTCGATGTCTCAATCAAAAGATGACCAGCCAAAATATGATTACATCCTCATCATCACCGTAGCCGCCCTGTTGATCGTGGGGTTGATGATGATCTACAGCGCCACCTTTGCTTTGGGCTACCAACTGCACGGCCAACCGGCCTACTACTTCATCCGCCAACTGCTGTGGCTGGGGGTAGGGACCCTGGTGATGATTGTCCTGGCCCGCATCGAGTACCATACCTGGCGACGTTTCGCCATCCCGATTATGGCCGTGGCCATTTTTCTACTGCTGTTGGTGCTGGTCATTGGTACCGGGCCTTATGGTGGACGGCGTTGGCTGCTCAACGGCTCGGTGCAGCCGTCGGAGTTGAGCAAGCTGGCCATTATCATTTACATCGCCGCCTGGCTCTCCTCCAAAGGGGAGCAGATTCGGCGGATCAGCTACGGCTTGATACCCTTTGCTATTTTGCTGGGGCTGATTACCGGGTTGATCGTCTTGGAAGATGATTTGAGTACAGCCGTTTTGATCGCTACCACCTCGTTGGCGATGTTTTTCATTGCCGGTGGTAATCTGTGGCAGATCATTGTCAGTGGGTTGCTGGGCGGGGCCACCTTTGCCTTTTTTATCTCCCGTTCAGCTTTCCGCCTGGCTCGCCTAACAACTTTTTTGGACCCCCTTAACAGCGACCCCTCCGGCGACGGCTACCAGATCCGCCAGATTTTGATCGCGCTGGGGTCGGGCGGCTTGACCGGCCTCGGCTTAGGGGCCAGTCGTCAAAAATTTGGCTACATTCCCGCCTCCCACACCGATGGGATTTTTGCCATTTTAGGCGAGGAGTTGGGCTTCATCGGGGGCGTGGTTGTTTTAGCCCTCTTCGCGGTGCTGGCCTATCGGGGCTTCCACATCGCCCTGAACGCGGTGGACTCCTTCGGGACGGTGCTGGCCTCCGGCATCACCTGTAGCCTGATTTTCCAGGCCATTGTCAACGTCGGTGTCGTCACGGCCAGCCTGCCGGTCACCGGCGTGACCTTGCCCTTTATCAGCTTTGGCGGCTCCTCGCTGGTGGTTAGTATGGCCAGCGTGGGCTTGTTGCTGGCCGTTTCCCGCCGCACGTTGCCGGAAGAGCGGGGTCAGAAAGAGAAAAAGAAGGACAGCCGTGAGGTTAATTATCTCCGGCGGCGGAACGGGGGGGCACGTCTATCCGGCGCTGGCCGTCGTTCAGGCGCTAAAGCAGCAACGCAGTGAGGCGGACATCTTGTGGGTCGGCAGCGTCGGGGGCATGGAACAACGCCTCGTCGAGCGGGCCGGATTAACATTCGAAGCTATCTCAGCCATCGGGCTACGGGGCAAAAATCCGCTGGCGATGGCCGGTGGGTTGTGGACGTTGGGCCGGGGCTATCGCCAAAGTCGGGCCATCATCCGCCGCTTTCAACCGGCAGCGCTCTTCGTGACCGGGGGGTACGTCTGCGTGCCGGTCACGCTGGCCGCCTGGCGAGCCGGAGTTCCGGTGTTGATTTATTTACCCGACATCGTGCCGGGGTTGGCCATCAAATTTCTGGCCCGCTTCGCCGAGCGGGTGGCCGTGACCGCCGCCGAGACGCAAGCCTTTTTCGCCCCCGGCCAAACGCTCGTCACCGGCTACCCCACCCGGCCTGATCTGTTCGCCGCCGCCGAGTCGGGCAAAGCAGCGGCCCGGCAGCGGTTGGGCCTAGAGGCAGACCGACCGGTGTTGCTGCTGTTTGGCGGCAGTCGCGGAGCGCGGAGCCTCAACAAGGCGTTGACCAAAGATGTGGCCGCCTATCTGGAAATATGCCAGATCATCCACGTCACCGGCACGCTGGATGCGGCGTGGGTGGCTGAGAAGCGAGCTGCTTTGTCGCCCGCCCTCCGGGATAATTATCACGTCTCGGCCTATCTGCACGACGAAATGATCTGGGCGCTGGCGGCGGCCGATTTGGTGATTTCCAGAGCCGGGGCCAGTACGTTGGGCGAATTTCCGGCAGCCGGCCTCCCGGCCATTTTGGTGCCCTATCCCTACGCCGGAGCGCACCAAAAACAGAACGCCGATTACCTGGCCCGCCAGCGAGCGGCTTTGATAATTGATGATGCTGAGTTAGACGAAAAATTGCGAGAGACAGTCTTGACTTTATTGACCGATACGGAAACCTTAGAAACGATGAGCCAGGCCAGCCGGGCCCTGGCCCGACCGGACGCGGCCCGGCGGGTGGCTCAAGCTATTGTGGAGTTGACCTATGTTAGAAATTAGCTGGTCTCTGTTAACCTATTTACTTATTGGTTTATTTGCTTTTGCCGGGTTGTACAAAGGCTGGTGGAAAGAGGCCATCACCACCGTCTTTCTGACCATCCTGGTCTTTCTGCTGCAACTGCCCCAGGTAGCCCAGGCCCTCGTCGACTTTATCAATTTCCTGATATTTCTGGTCTGGAGCCTCTTTTCGGAAACCTACCAGGCCATTTTTGGGGATGTCCTGGAAACCGGCCTCGGTGTTCAGGCCGAAACCGGCCCGCCCTTTATCGACGCTGGTGATGGGCAGACGTGGATTATTATCCTCTTTATTTTTTTGATAGCGGCCATTCTATTCAGTCGCTTCTCATTGCCGGCGCATAGTCGTCTGCTGCCCTCTTACAGTGGTTACTACGTTTCCCGCCGGGCCAGTCTGTTGGGTGGCCTGCTAGGCGGACTAAACGGCTGGCTCATCATCAGCCTGATCCGGGCCTATGCCGACGGACGGCTGCTACCCGGCGGTGGAGGTAGCCCAAATGGTGCCTCCGATAGCATCGTTATTCAGGCGGTCAATGTGCCGGTCACCTCCATCACGGACAGTTTTCTGCCCTGGTTCTTTATCAGCTTCGGGGTGCTGATTTTGCTCATCGCGTTGAGAAGCCGCGTTGTTTTAAAGAAGGATAAAGACGGGTATCGTAAAATCGACCGGCTTTCCCCTTTAGGGTATCAGAAAACGGAAATTACCGTAGTCAAAGAGTGAGCGTTGAAATATTTCGCACCCGGCTATTTGTTGATTAACTAGAAGATGCTGAAGGTGAAAGAATTATGATAGAACTGAACTGGTCGCTGGTCACCCTGCTTGTAGTTGGTGTGTTTGCCGTCTCCGGTTTTTACAAAGGCTGGTGGAAAGAAGCCATCACCAACTTCTTTTTGGCAATTTTAGTCTTTTTGTTGATGTTCCCGGATATCGCTCAATGGATGATTGACCTGTTCAATACGGTATTAAGTACTTTGTGGGGCTGGACGCCGGAAGTCATCCAAAATTTTTTGGGAGTTACGGCTACCCCTCAATTTGACGCGGCCAGTAGTACGACCTGGCTGATTATTTTGTTGTTATTTTTGGGACTGGCCATTTTGGTCAGCCGGTTGGGATTGTCCAATATCATTATCGGTATCCGTCCCCAAGTAGTCTACACGCCGAAGTCAATGGGGAGCTTTTTAGGCGGCCTCCTCGGCGGGTTAAATGGCTTTTTGATTATCAACCTGGTTCGGGAATATGTGGCCGGCAGCAATCTGCCTCAGGGAGATGTACCCAGTACCGAGGTCGCGATGGTTACCGGCGAGGCAGTCAGAATGGCCTCATCGGGCGTGGCTGTCCGGCTGACGGATTTGCCCCGCTTCACCACGCTTGATAATGTCTTGGCTTGGATTATTGTCGGTATCGGCGTGCTGCTCGCGCTGCTTGCCGTCAGAAAAAGAGCTTGGGGCTACACCTCCTACAAAGTGAATAAGCAGTAGATAGTCGATTATGAAGTGGAATTTGATGGTCAAAGTTATGGACACACCAGAGTTGAGGTAGGAAATTATGGAAGTCAGTTGGCAACTTGTTACTTGTCTCGTTATCGGCTTTTTTGCGATCATCGGCTTTTCCAGAGGGTGGTGGAAAGAGGGTTTAACCACGATCTTTCTGTTGATCCTGTTCATCTTTCTACAACAACCCGGTTGGGCGCAGGGTTTCATTGACCTCATCAACAGTATCATTAACACGATTTGGAATCTTATTCCCGACATGGTCATTCAATTGACCGATAATTTTGTTATCGATACGACCGCGTCGACTCCCCCGATCCAAGCGGAAGCTAATAGCCCCAGCACGTGGGTGGTCATTCTCGTCCTGTTTATTGCTTTCTCTATCTTTTGGGGGCGGGCATGGTTAAACGATGCTCCCACAGCCCAGGGCAGCGTTTTTGGCTTTTTGATTGGCGCTCTGAACGGCTTTTTGGTTCTAAATCTGGTGCGGGAATATTTGGATGGTCGCAGTTTGCCCGGCAATGAAGAGGTTGCCTCAGCCTCTAGTCAGATTGTTCTTGGCGGCGGCAGCGCCTTTGGCCCGCCCACCACCTCAGTTTCTATTCAGGCCACGGATCTGCCCAATTTTACCCTTTTGGATAGCACCATCCCCTGGTTTATTATCGCCGGAGGCATTCTGATTACCTTTGCCGTTTTCAAAACGCGCTTTAGAATATTAGAGAGAGATGGGATGCGGAAGCTAAGTTTCAAGGAGTTACCACCTTTTCATGCAAAGCCTCAGAAACCCAAGCCAAAATTGGAAGAATGTTTAAAGATAGTTGAGGATGCCAGACGTGGAAATTCCTGAGAGCTAAAGTTGACGACATTATGACCAATATCCACCTCATCGGCATCGGCGGCACAGGCTTGTCCGCCATTGCCACGGTTCTTTTACAACAAAATCACACCATCTCCGGCTCCGACCGGCAAGACTCGGCCAGCACCGAACGGTTGCGGGCGCTGGGGGCCACGGTTCACATCGGCCACCGGCCCGAAAATCTGCCGGACGGGGTTGATGTCGTCGTCGTCTCCTCGGCCATTCCCGCCGACAACCCGGAATTGGTCGCGGCCCGGCAGCGGGGTCTGACCATCCGCAAACGGGCCGCCTGGTTGGGACAGATGATGGAGGGCTACAGCGGCATCGGCCTGGCCGGGACGCACGGCAAAACGACGACGACGGCGATGACGGCCTTCATTCTAAAAGAAGCGGGGCTTGACCCGACCTACATCGTCGGCGGTTTCATCCCCCAACTGGGCACGAACGCCGCCGCCGGGCA
>CAZWZZ010000148.1:0-10354 GCA_964638395.1 uncultured Caldilineaceae bacterium | reverse complement strand
CTGACCAGCCTCGGCGTGCTGAGCGTGGATTGGCTGGGGCGGGTCACGCCGGGGGCGTGGTCGATTGTCATCGAGATTTTGGTGTTGACCACCCTCCTCTTTTTCATCCCCTGCCTGATTTTGGGCACGGTCTCGCCGGTGGTGGCCAAATTGGCCGTTCGGGATTTGACCAAAACGGGGGTCACGGTCGGCAAGATTTACGCCGCCGGGACGGCCGGCAGCATCGTCGGCACCTTTGCCACCGGCTTTGTGCTGATCTCCTGGTTTGGTACGCACACCATTGTCTGGAGTGTGGCCCTTGTGCTGATGACGCTGGGGCTGCTGTTTATGCTCATCGAACGCCCGGTCTGGCTGTTGGGCGGGCTGCTATTGCTGGGAGGTGCCTCCGGGCTGGCCACGACGCAGGGTTGGCTGCACGGTCCCTGCCTGCGGGAGACGAACTACTTCTGCATCAAAGTCAAGGAGCAGGAGAAGGAGGGGCAGACGGTGCGTGTTCTGATCTTGGACCGGCTGGTGCATAGCTACAGTTCGCTGGATGATCCGACGCAACTGGTTTACGGCTATGAGAAAATGTATGCGGAGGTCACGGAATACCAGGCCCGGCGTCGAGACAAGCTGAGCGCCCTGTTCATCGGCGGCGGGGGCTACACCTTTCCCCGTTATATGGAAGCCGTCTACCCCGACAGCAGCATCGACGTCATCGAAATCGACCCCGGCGTGACCGAAGCGGCGTATGATTTCCTGGGCCTGAGCCGCGACTCCGGCATCGAGACCTTTAACGAAGATGCCCGTCTTTTTCTGGAGGCGGAACCTACGACCCGGTATGATTTGATTCTGGGGGATGCCTTCAACGATTTTTCCGTGCCGTATCATCTGACTACCAAACAGTTCAACGACCGGGTGCGGACCTGGCTGGCCGAGGATGGCTACTATGTGGTCAATATGATTGACGGTATCCGGGGGGATTTTCTGCGGGCCTACACCCATACGTTGCGCCAGAGCTTTGCCCACGTGTATCTGGCTCCCACCAGCACCTCCTGGCAGGAGTCGCCGCGCACGACGTTTGTCTTGGTGGCCGGGGACACGCCGCTGGATTTGGCCACTTTCGGAGACATCGAAGCCGGGGATGGGCAGGCGTTGTTAGCCCGCCAGGTGTTTGACCAGGACGAAATAACGGCCCTGTTAAGTGAGGGCCGAACCGTGACTTTGACCGATTATTATGCTCCGGTTGACCAGATGCTCGCCCCGGTGACGCGGGGGGAGGCGTCGGGGGAAGAGTAAAAAGCCGGTTAGCGAATTTGTTACCCTACACCCCCTCAAAAATCAGGAGGAGAGCATCCCTTCGACAAGCTCAGGACGCAGCCTGAGTAGCGCGGAACGGAGTGGAGCGCGTATCGAAGGGTGCGGCGAACGGGAGAGGTCTTGGGCAACCCGCACCCTTCGATACGGTTTCCGCTACGCTCCAACCTACTCAGGCTGCTGATCTCAGTGAGTGTTCGCCGAACTTATGTTCAGTGTAGGGTAACGAAGTTAGCGAACCTCGAAGAGGCCCGTGGCCAGCACCGAATCGTTGACGTGGAGCTCCAGCTTATAAAGCCCCTCATTCGGATCGTCGATGAAGCTGTAAAAACTGGCCTCGTCGCCCCACTGCCACTCATCTTCATCCCGCCACAACTCTTCCCCATTTTGATACCAGATAACCTTGAACTCCAGGCCATCCTGCATGCCCTCATATGGAAAGACGGCATACACCTTTTCAACCCCTTCGGTAAAGGTATCATCGGGGTTGACCGGTTCGTTACTGGGTGAAATGTCGGTGGCAAACTTGATAGGCCCCATCCGTGCCCCCTGTGGGGCCGGGGTTCGTGGCCCGGAGGTCGGTAATCGGGGGAGGGGCGTGGGCGTCGCGGTGGCCGTCGGGGTGTTCGTAACCGTTGCCGTCCCAGTCGCCGTTGGCGGAACCGGCGTTTCGGAGGGGGTAGCCGTTGGCGGCACAGGCGTATCGGTCGGCGGGGCCGTTGCCGTAGGCGGTGCAGAGGTGGCCGTCGGCGGCACGGCGGTGGCCGTCGGCGGTTCCGGGGTCGGGGGAACCGGCGTATCGGTCGGAACCTCGGCCACGGCCGGCGGCTCAGTGGCCACGGGTTCGGTAACTGCGGTCGGCTCCTCCGGGGTGGCCGTCGGCTCGACAGCGACCGGTGTTTCTTCGGCCAGGATGACGGCGGTCGTAGCCGTTTCTTCCACGGTCGGTGTTATATCTTCGGTCACAAACACAACGGATTCCTCCGTGGGCGCAGCTTCTGCGGTGGGCGCGTCCGCTTCCAACGGTGCCAGACCGATGCCCAGCCGAAGCGAGGCCAGCCAGCCGCCCAGAAAGAGAGCCGTGACTGCGGCCCAGATGAAAACGGAAACGCGGGCACGTTGTGCCCGAACTGCCTCCTCTTCTCGAACGATGGGAAAAATGGCGCTGCGGGCTTCGCGGTCGGAACGGAAGGCGATGATGATGGCGATGATGGTCGCCCCCAGGCTGAGGGCGGCTAATATCAGTAAAATGGTTGGTAATGACACGGGGCGTCTTACTCCATTATTTCAATCTGCTCAGGTTGTTCCACGATGATCTCCGGCGCGTTTTGATAAATTTTGACCGGGCCGGTCACCTGGATCAACGTATCTCGATAATAAGTTTCGGGCGGTTCGGGAAAGAGAGGCCAGGCATCCGGGAAAATCACCACCTTGAACGTCTCCCGATAATTTTCGGCAAAGTTCAGGAAGACGACGTTTCCCGAATTGTAAGTATCGACAACCCGCCCGGAGACTGTCACCGTTTGTCCTGCATAGGCCGCCGCTTCCTCCCAGGCCACAATTTTAGGGGCTGTTGACGGTGAGGCCGGATCGTCCGGCGTGGTTGAAGGTGTCAGCGTGGTCGTCGGTGGCGTAAATTCGTCGGCTGTGGTGACGGTCGTTGTGACCGGCCTGGTCGTTGTTGGGGATGTGGGTGGCGCTGTCGGCGTCACCGCTGCGATGGCGGTCTCACAGTTGCAATCGGTTGTCATCGCCGGCTGCCCTAACGTCAGGGCCACCTCGATCTGCCACGGATCGCGGATAATGATCTCCGGCTGACCCTCATATTCTTCAACGACTCCGTCGATACGAACCAATTTGCCGTAAAAAAGGTCTTCCGGCGGGGCCGGGAATTTAGGCCAATCATCGGGAAAGATGACAGCCGTAAACGCCTCGAAATCCGGCGAAAAGTTAAGAAAAATGGCGTTACCTGAGTTGTGGGTGCGGATCACCGTGCCTTCGACTGTAATTCTCTCCCCCATAAAGGCGGCGGCATCCTCAAACGGAATGACATCGTCACGCGGACCGGTTGGCCAGACTAAAGCTTCCACGTCAGCGGAGGGTAGGGCATTAGCAGCGGGAACGGGGGTATACGTTGGGTAGGGGGTGTAGGTCGGATAGGGAGTGTAGGTCGGGAGCGGGGTGGGGGGTGACGCAGATTGGCAGGCCCAGATCAACCAGGGCAGCAGTATTAGGCTACCGACTCTGCACAGGAGCCGCATGACGAAACCTCTCTTTTTTTAGGAGTTACGCGGTTCGCAGCCCGAGTAGCCTTGAAAAGGCGTATCGAGGGGTGCAGCCGCTCCAAACGTCACCCTTCGATACGGCTACCGCCTACTCAGGATGCGTTTGTCGCTCAACTGCGTAACTCCTGTTCTATTCTATTCAAGCGATCAACTGACTATGTTGATCCAAAAAAGTAGTATACTGCCAATAAATTTTATAGTCAATCACAATGGTCGAAAAAATTATCCCACCTATGGTTCGGTCGTGGGTTCGGTCGTCGGCTCGACGGTCGGTTCGGATGTCGGTTCAGTCGTTGGTTCTGTGGTAGGGGCGATGGTCGGCGAGGCCGTGGCGGTCGGCGAGGCGGTCTCGGTGGCGGTTGGCATTGGCGTCGGGGTGATAGTCGCCGTGGGCGATGGCGTGGCCGTAGCCGGAAGCGGAGTCTCGGTCGGCGTCGGGGTCAGGGTAGCGGTCGGGGTGTCTGTGGCCGGGATGGGCGTCTCGGTGGGCGTGGCCGTGGCCGGGAGCGAGGTCTCGGTCGGCGTGGCCGTGGCCGGGGCCGCTGTGGCGGTCGGCGTGGCCGTCGCCGGCAAGGGCGTGGCCGTCGGCAGAGCGGTCGGAACCGGGGTGAAGGTGGCGGTCACCGGAAATGATTGGGTCGGCGTCGGTTCGAGCGTTAGCGTCGGGGTGCGGGTCGGTCCGGTGGGGGTGACGGTCGGCGTGGTCGGTTCAAGGGGCAGCGGCAACACACCATCTGTCGTGGCCGTTGCTTCCAGCGTGATGACAAACGGCGTCGGAGTGGTCAACGTCGTAGGCCGCATAGAGGTCCAGACCAGGACCCCTACACAATAACAGGGGATCGTAATCAAAATTACCCCGGCCAACACCCCGTAAATATTCCTTTTATTGGTAGGCAGGCTATCCAGCCATTGCTTAAAACTCACCAAGTCTCCTGCTGGCTAAAAAATATCTGGCAGGCATGATAGACTCAGGCGAGATGGTTGTCAAAACGAATGCAAAAACTACTCGGAGGGGAAACGGCCCAGAGGTAAAATGAGGTGGAACTTACTGCCGGGGCACTCCTCCCGGTCGAAGCCTTCACTTTCGACCCACAACGACCCGCCGTGGGCCTCGGCCACGCCCCGGGCAATGGGCAGGCCCAAACCGGCCCCGCCCCCCATAAACGCGGTTTTGCTGGTGCTGTGATATTCGATGTTGCGGACTTCGTGAAAACTCTCGAAGATGGTCTCCTGCTGGTCTTGGGGCACACCCACCCCAGTGTCAGTGACGTTAATTCTGACCAACTGGGTCGAAACCACGGCCTCCTCGCCGGGTTGCAGCAGATGCTCATTGCTGATAAATTCGGCGGTGACACTAATCGTGCCCCCATCCGGCGTGTATTTGATGCCGTTGCCCACCAGATTCCGTAAAGCCTGGGTGATTCGCTCGCCATCAGCCCACATCGTCGGCACTTGGGCCGCCGAGCCGACGATCAAGGTTTGCTGCCGCTTGGCCACAATATCGACAAATTCCCGCTCGATTTTTTGGAAAATTTCGTTTAAGTTCACCGGTGCATAGCTCAATTGGAGCGAGCCGGCCTCGATGCGGGTAATGTCCAACATATCCTGCACCAAACTCAGCAAGCGGTCTACGCCATTGCCGATACCCTCAACAATCATTTTGGTATCATCATCGGCTTTGACCGAAAATTTACTGTTGGGGTCCGACAACAAACTGAGATACCCATTGATAGCCGCTAATGGGGTTCGCAATTCGTGGGCCGCCAGGCCGATAAACCGGGATTTCATTTTATCGGTATGTTTTAAGGCTTCGTTGGCCTCCGTCAGGGCCTCGATTTTTTGTTCAAGGTGCGTGACCAACCGCTCATTGTATTCCCGAAGATAGGTGCTTTCCTGTTCGGAGTCCATAGTTTCCCGCATCCCGCCCAGGAAATCGGCAATCTGCTGGGGCAGGGTATCCACATCAACCGGCTTGGCGATGTACCCGTCACACCCGGCTGCCAGGGCACGCTCCCGGTCGCCGGCCATCACTCGCGCTGTGACCGCTACGATAGGCACGCCCCGCAACTCGGCCAAACTTTTGAGGCGGGTCGTTGCCTCGTGGCCATCCATGCCGGGGATATTGATGTCCATCAAAATCAGATCCGGCTCTTCGGTTCGAGCCATCTGAATGCCGGTCAAGCCATCTTCAGCCTCGATGACGCTAAAACCTGCACCCTCCAACACTTGTTTAATGAGCATACGGTTGGCCGGATTATCTTCGATGTGTAAAATTTTCTTTTTCATTCCACCACCTCAAGCGGAACTACCTCGGCTTTGAAGGATGACGGGGGTTCAACCGGGATGGTCAGGTAAAAAGTGCTACCCTGACCGATCTTGCTATCGAACCACAAATCGCCGCCGTGCAGCCGGGCCAGCCGGATGCTGATCGGCATCCCCAGACCGGTTCCTTCCGCCCGGCGGGCCATCGAGCTATCAATCTGCCGGAACGCCTCGAACACCTTGTCGATATCCGCCTCGGCGATGCCGATGCCGGTATCGCTGACGGCAAAACAGATAACGTCGGTCTCATCCTGAGTCATCGAGTAGATTTTCAACGTAATTCGCCCGGCATCCGTAAATTTAGCCGCATTGGACAGTAAATTCAAGACGATCTGGCGAATACGGCCTCGATCTACGTACACTTTGGGCAGGTTCGGTTCGATCTCTTCCTTTAATTCGATGGGTTTGTTCCCAATCAAGATCAACGTCGAGGGCATAACCCCGACGATAATCTCTTCGACCGACATCCAGGCCATATTCAGCCGAATTTTGCCGGAGTCAATTTTGGACAGATCCAAAATGTCGTTGACCAGGCTATGGAGATGTTGCGAGCTGCTGTAAATGACCGATAGGTTGTTGTGTTGAATTTCATTGAGCGGCCCCACCCCCTGATTGAGCAGTAACTTAGAAAAGCCGAGAATGGCGTTGAGAGGCGTCCGCAATTCGTGGCTGACGGTGGCGACAAATTCACTTTTCACCCGATCTACTTCTTCGGCGGCCCGCTTGGCCTGGTACAGTTGGTAGCGGGCCTCGGCCAGATCATCCTCTGAGGCGGCCAGCAGACTGCGGCAGCGGGCCAGATCGGCCAAGGTCGGCGAGACGCGGGGCGGTTGGTGCCGGTCGGCCCGCACGCTCTCGTAAAGCACGCCCAACTCATCCAGCAGACTCAAAAAGCCGTCCACATCGGTCGCCAGGAGGTGGCCGGCCTCTGCGGCGCTCACTTTCTTTTGTAAAAAGAGGGCCACCACCAACCATCGGTTGACCTGGCCGTGGAGTTCAGCCTCGGTCAATCCTTTTTCAAACAGGTGTTCGGGCACGCTGATGGTCACTTTTCGTAATTTAGTCATCGTTCTTCTGCTCGAAGATTTCTAGCCAGGCTTCTACTTCGTCCGCCGATAGTTTGAGGTTGGCGCGATCCTCCTCGGCCACGACGGCTGACAACGCCTGGAGCTGCGCCGCGAAATCGGGGGCGGAGACCACCCGCACCTGGGCCAGGCGGGCCGCCTTTTGCACCGCCCGATCCGACGTCACCACGGCCACAGCCTGCGGATTTCTGACCCGTCGCAAGCGCTGCTTAATCAATTGGTCAGCCGTTTTACCCTGCGGCGCAAAGCGAACGGTGATGCCCCGCCGTTTCCGAGGCTTCGACGGGCGATAGACCGGCCCGGCATCGAAAAAAACGGTCACTTGATGTCCCGTTCTGGCCCGATACCGGCTGAGGTAGCCCACCAATTTTTCTTCATCGTGGGCGTCATCCAACCGCAAATCAGCCATTTGACCGATGAGATTATGTCCGTCGATAAGCCATTGCATAATAAATTTGTCAGGTTTTTACGAGGTGAGGGGAACTTTAAGATACTGACGCGCCCCAATTATAACATGCCGACCGGGCCGCGCCAATGAGACATAGGGTTGATTGCCGCTTACATATCCCAGGTGACATCCCCCCGCAGATCATCGGGGTGATCCCGCCGCAGAAAGGCTTCGAACGCGGGGCGCTCTTCGCCGATGCGGAAGGAGGGACCGTGCCCGGCGAAACATTCCGTCTCGTCGGGCCATTGGAAGACGATATTCTTCAATGTTTCCAGCGTTACTTTGAAATAGTGGGGTGCCCAAGTTTTGCCCGGCCCCCCTTGGAAGATGGTGTCGCCGACGATGGCCCGGCCATCGGGCAGCATCAGGGTCATCATACCGTGGGTATGGCCCGGCGTATGGATCAGGCGCAGGGTGTATTGCCCGACGGTAAAGGTGTCACCATCGGCCAGCCACTCATCGGCCATGACCCCCATATGGGAGTCGGCGGGGTGCATAAAAACGGGTACGTTCAGCCGCTCTTGCATCGCCTCCAACGCGCCGATGTGGTCGGGGTGGGCGTGGGTCAACACAATCGCCACCGGCTCCGAGTCTGCCAGCATCGCCGTCAGGGTGTCCGGCTCGGCCCCGGGGTCGATGAGGATGCTTTGCCGGGTGTGGGGGCAGATCAGGGCGTAACTATTCATCGGCCAGGGACCGACCTCCGCAGATTTAAGGATAAGTTGCTCGGTCACGGTTTCTACTCCTTTGCGTAAAAATAAGACCGCCTCCATAGATATGGAAGGCGGTCTAGTGTGGCGGGGAGGGTGGGATTCGAACCCACGGTCGAGGTTACCCCCGACAACCACTTAGCAGGCGGCCCCAATCGTCCACTCTGGCACCTCCCCACAGAGGTGTAAATTATACAGTTACCAGCGATCCGAACCTGCAAGGTTTTGGAAACCTTGTCGGTTTCAAGAATTTGGTGGTTACTGACGGAGGGAGAGGGATTCGAACCCCCGGAGACCTTGCAGCCTCAATGGTTTTCAAGACCACCGCAATCGACCACTCTGCCATCCCTCCAGAGCTACGCTGTATTCTAGCAGAGGAGGAGAGGAAAGTCAATAGGCGCGTTCACTCTCGCCGCTTCTGTAATTGCCCCGATCATTGTATAATTAAAGCGGGAGGTGTAGTTATGGCAAAAATCAGTTCGGATTTGGAACAACAACTCAAAAATGAGAGCTACAAAATGTTTGATTTAATCATACGCACGGAGGAGGCCGTGGCGTCACATCTGGCCTGGCTGCAAGAACATGGTATCGAGGTCAAGCAGCAGTACCGGCTGGTTCCCGGCGCGGCGATTTCCTGTCGCGGTCAGGATGCGCTGGCCTTGATCGACGCAGCATGGGTGGTGTCCATCGAAATAGATGCCGCTATCAGGGCATCGTAGGAGAAAAAAATTATTATGGCTGTCTCAAAAATTGCATCAGAATTACAGCAGCAGATGAACGCGCTGGCTAACCAGGAACGAATTTCGGTGATCGTCCGTAATAAACATGATCGCTTCAATGCTCAAGCGGCCCTGGCCAGCACCCCGGTGGTCGAGAATAACTTTCGCCTGTTTCCCTGCCAGACGCTCAAGATTAGAGCCGAGGAGATTGATGAATTAAGCCGCCAGGAGGACGTTGATTATATCTGGCCCGATCTGCCGGTCAAAGCCTGGCTGAACAGCTCGGTTCCCAAAATCGAAGTGCCGGAGGTGTGGCGGCGCGCCGGCTTTCGGGGGCAGGGGGTCAAGATGGCCATTCTCGATACCGGCATCGACCAGACCCATCCCGATCTGACCGGGCGGATTGTGGCCACCAAAAGTTTTGTCGATGACACCGTCCGGGATGAGAATGGACACGGCACGCACGTGGCCGGGATTGCTGCCGGCAGTGGGGTGTTGTCTGAGGGCAAATATGTGGGCGTGGCCCCGGAGGCCACGCTCTGTATCGGCAAGGTGTTGGGGGCGGATGGTGGTGGCTCGATGAGCCACGTCATGGCCGGCATCGAGTGGGCGGTCCTGGAGCAGCGGGTGCAGATCATCAACCTATCGCTGGGGGGGACGACCTCCTGCGACGGAACCGATGCCCTATCGGTGTTGTGTGACGAGGCGGTGCTACAGGCCGGGGTGGTCATCTGCGTGGCCGCCGGTAATGCCGGCCCGGCCCGGCAGACGATTGGGCCGCCCGGTTGCGCCCGGTATGTCATCACTGTCGGGGCGACCAATGACGAGGATGAGATGGCCCAGTTTTCATCACGCGGCCCGTCCGCCGATGGCCGGACAAAGCCGGATATCGTCTTTCCCGGCGTCGGGGTCATCGCCCCCCAAGCCTTCGGAACCCGCTTAGGCCCTGAGATTGCCGATGGGTACGTTTCCAGCAGCGGAACCAGCATGGCCGCCCCCCACGCTGCCGGCGTGGCCGCCCTGATGCTGCAAGCCAATCCTCGCCTGACCGCCGAGCAGGTCAAAAATGAGATGCTGGCCGGGGCGGTCAACATCGGGGCGCTACCCAACGAGCAGGGAGCCGGTCGGGGTAATGCCTACCGGGCGTACCAGGAGGCCATCGACCAGGACCCGGTCGAACCGCCCCCCGGCCCGACGCCGCCCCCGCCCGAACCGACCAAACCGCCGGGCTGTCTGGCGGGGCTGTTTGGCTAGAAGATGCCGATAAAATACCAGATCCCCAGACCCTACAGGTTTCAGAGAGCGGCTTCATAATGCGGATCTGAGCCGGATGGGAGTACAGCGAGGGGTGCGGAAACCTTCAGGGTCTCAGAGTTCAAATTGCTTTCAGATAATTTTCAGGGACAAAACCTGTAGGGTCTGGCTCCACAGGGAGAATGGCTGCCTTGATGGTGGATGATTTGGCGTTAAAAACTACTGATCTATC
>CAZWZZ010000147.1:0-10408 GCA_964638395.1 uncultured Caldilineaceae bacterium | reverse complement strand
CGCTGGGGGTCAACGTCATTCGTTACAAAGTCCTCGTCTTTGTAGTGACCAGCATGGTGGCCGGCCTGGCCGGAGCAACCCGTGCCCATTACGTCGGCGTCATCGCCCCCAACGATATGATTATTCTGTGGATGAGTTTGGTCATCACAATGGCCGTGCTTGGCGGCATCGAGAGCCTGACTGCCTCGGCCATCGGCGGGGTTGTTGTCTTAGGTATGTTAGAATATATGCGGGCCAACTTTGCCACGACCACCGTCATGGCCGTAATCTTAGTGCTGGTTGTGGGGCTGCTCCTTTTCCAACTGGCTCGCTACGGAGCCAGGCAATTTATGGCTGTGGTTCTCAAGGGGCCGGCCAGTGTCGTCGTCGGCATCGCCTGCTTCATCATCGCCATTCCTATTGCTTTCGCCATCAGCCCGCCCATCACCACCGGCCTCTCCTACGCCTACTACGACCTGTCCGGGTCACTCTTCCCGGAGATGATTGATATGAGCGCCTGGCGGCTGGTTTTCTTCGGCATCGTGCTGATGTTGACCCTCCGCTTTTATCAAAACGGGCTGCTCTATCCGGTCATTCAATATTTCTTCCGCCCCGGCGATTTGCAGGAGACCGTCGCCAAACGGGATGCAGCTCGGGGCATTGCTGAAGCGGAGGCCCGCTCATGAGCAGCCATAACAAAAATGGACAGATTCATCTAGCCTTACGGAACGTCTCGAAAAATTTCGGCGGGTTACAGGCCGTCAACAACGTCTCCTTTGAAATCAACGGCCCGGAATTGATTGGGCTGATTGGGCCGAACGGGGCGGGCAAAACCACGCTGACCAATCTCGTTGATGGGGCGCTGACCCCGTCCAACGGAACCATCTACTTCAACGGCCAACGTATCGACGGCAACCGGCCCTACGAAGTGGCCCGGGCTGGGTTGGGCCGCACCTTCCAGGTGACGCGGGCCTTCCGGCGGATGACGGTCCTGGAAAATCTGCTCGTGCCCGGTATGGCCCTTCACGCCACCGCCAGCCGCCGGGAGATCGAAAAGCGGGCCTGGGAAGTGTTGGAGTTCCTGACCTTTGAACACCTAGCCCACGATTACGCCCGCAGCCTGTCGGGTGGCCAGCAAAAACTGCTGGAGTTGGCCCGCCTGCTGATGCTCGACCCGGACATCATCATTCTGGATGAGCCGTTCGCCGGGGTTCACCCCAAGCTGATGGAAACCATCTACGACTACATCACCACCGTCAACGGCCAGGGCAAAGCCTTCATTATTATCAGCCACGATATGGACACCATCTTCACCCTGAGCAAACGGCTATTGGTCCTCAACTTCGGCGAATTAATCGCCGACGGCAGCCCGGATGAGGTCCGCAAAAATCCGGCCGTCATCGAGGCTTACCTGGGTGAAGAGGAGGAGGAGGATATGCCCGTGGTGGATGTCCATCACATCGTCGAGGATCACATCGCCGAAGAAGGAGAGAACCCGTCATGAGCAACAGTCCGACCCCCGCCGAAACCGCGCCGGCCCTCGGCGCAGATGGCCAAACGATTGATCCGCAAGCGGTCGCTCTGGAAATCAAAGATTTGTATGTGGGATATTATGAAGACTTGAACATTTTGCAGGGCCTCACCCTTAAAGTCCAGCGGGCCAAAATCTCCACGATTTTGGGTGCCAACGGCGTCGGCAAATCGACGCTGCTCAAAGCCATCTACGGCTTTTTGAAGCCGAACCGGGGCCGGGTGCTTATGGAAGGCAAGGATGTAACCGGCGTCCCCACCCACAAATTGATCGACCTGGGGCTGGCCTACATTCCTCAACATCCCGGCATCTTTCGCTGGATGTCCATCGAGGAGAATCTGGAAATGGGGGCCTACACCTTCCGCCGGGATAAAGCCCGCATCGAGCGCAAAAAAGAGGAGATTTACGCCCGCTTCCCCGTCCTCAAAGAGCGGCGCAAATCGCTGGCCGGCAACCTCTCCGGCGGCCAACAGCGCATGGTCGAGGTGGGCCGGACCCTGATGACCGACCCCACCGTGATGCTCGTCGATGAGCCAACGGCCGGCCTGGCCAAACTCCTCTCCGAAGATGTCTATCAAATGCTGACCCGCCTGCGGGACTCCGGCATGACCATTCTCCTGGTCGATCAGGAAATTCGCCAGGCCCTCAAAATCGCCGATTACGTCTACGTTTTGGAGCTGGGCCGCAACAAATATGAGGGGCCTGTTAGCGACTTCAGCAATCCCGCCGATTTGAAGAAGGCGTTCTGGGCGTAGAGGACAATTGCACGCACGCCATGAAAAGGCTATAATTTTCCTATGATTCCAGAAAATCGTATTCCCACCCATCCCGGCGAAGTTTTGCTTGAAGAGTTTCTGACCCCCTACGGCTTAACGCAAGTAGCTTTTGCTAAACATATCAACGTACCGGTGCAGCGCATCAATGAGATTGTGCGGGGCAAACGAGGCGTCACCCCTGAAACCGCCTGGTTATTGGCCCAAGCCTTTGGAACTACCCCGGAATTTTGGGTCAATTTGCAAACAGCCTATGATTTAGCCCTTCATCGTCCCACGAGGGAGATTACCAAGTTAGAAGCCGCCGGGTAGAGACAGACGAGGCACGGTCATGAAAATCAGCCGAATTATATTGAAGGGCGTCAACAATTTCGAAGATTTTGACTACTCCTTCGAGGATGAATGGACGCAGAGCATCCCCGACTCGCTGCTGTTGCTGGGGCCGAATGGGTCGGGGAAGACGACGATTTTGCGGTCGATTGCGAGTTTGTGGGATGTTTTTGGAGAATTGATAGAAGGGACAGACCCCTTCTTAATAATGAAACGATTTGAGGATAAAACACTTGGTTACTGCCGTCTTGCTACTGTCAAAATAGAACAATTTCTAGCGGACAGTAAACCAATTTGGCTGTATGTAGGTCAGGAAGAACAAGTCAACAGCGAAATTCGTACAAAGCAAAAAGATAGCTATAAAATTGGTCTAGCTTGGCGTACTGACACAAATAAGAAAAGTATCAGTAACCATTTTATTATACCAGCAGGCAACTCGGAAACTGACGCAGTTCAAATGGCAGAATTGACTCTAAAAAACCTTCGTGATCGTTTCATCAAGAATCGTCTAGGAGGCGTTTATGATTTGCCTAATTTGGTTTTTCTTGAAAGCGAAGAACGGAACCTATATAAAATAGCAGAAGATACTTTCTCAGTCGTTCCAGAACCAGAAACTTTTAATTGGCTATCTCGGTATGCCGCTACCACTCGACGTGAAGGCAGTATAGAAAATTATCTTTTTACGCTCAAAGCGATTAGACCCGATGATTATGAATACATAGTTGAGAAAGCCAATGGGTTTCTCAGTGGCAAACAGATCAGTGGGTTCAATGAAAAAACGGGAAAATTGTTAGTTACTACAGACACTGGCCAAACCCACCCCATCCACCTCCTGAGCAGCGGCGAAAAACAAGTGCTGCTGATGATCGCCTACATCGCCCGCGAATTGCGCCCCGGCGGGATCGTCCTCATCGACGAGCCGGATTTGCACCTGCACGTCTCCCTCAGTACGGCCTTTGTCAGCTACCTCAAGCGCATGGTGACCGAGCAAGAGGGCCAACTCATCATCGCCTCCCACGCCCCGGAGTTGTGGGATCGCTTCACCGATGCGGAAAAAGTGCGGCTCGGTGCGGCGCTTGAGGTTGGGGGATGAGTGCGCCGACGTGGATCACCGATTTAGAGGATGAGGCGGGGGGGAAGCCGGTTTTGCTGGTTGAGGGTGATATTGATGAGCGGGTGTTGATTTACTTTTTAATGCAGGTGTCACCGAACTGGGAAGCCCAGTTTAAGATACATCTAGCCGGGTCAAAAGAAAACGTCTTCAGAGGCGTGAAAACTTATCATCCTGAATGGGGTGGCATTGTCGATAGCGATGGGCGGTCAATTGATTACATCCAAGCAAACTTGAAAGATGTTCATCGCGTCAGAACTCTCCCCCGTTTCTGCTTGGAGAATTATTTTTGTGTACCCGATGAACTGTGGTCGGCCTTGCCACCGGGTCAGAAGGCCGCGCTCGCCAACGATGTTCAGCGTTTAGCCAAGCCTATTTTGGCGGCTTTGCCCGATTGGGTCGCCCACGGGGCGATGTGGCGAGTCATCCACGGGAGGCGGCAGGATTTGTTGTACGAACACAGCTTTCCGGCCAAGTTGGATCGTGAACCGGTCACCGACCGCGTCGAAATTCGGCAAATTCTGGAAGGATGGCACGCTCAGCTAGACCCCGACCTGATTCTTGAAGAATATGACCGGGAGCTGGCAGCCGCGCAAACATTAAATGCCGAGGAGCAACTCAAGACATACGTCCACGGCAAGAAGTTCTTCAAGCGCGTTGTCGTGCAAACGCTCAACCGGCTCTTTCCACAGAATAAGCAACGTTCCGGCAAATGGCAAGAGGATTTGACCCGCACCCCCGCCGCCGGTCTCCCCCTTCCCGCCGACTTAAAGGATTTTTTGGCGGACGTTGTTGAGTTGTTCACAGGTAATTCTCAGTAGACTACCGTCGCACCCTTCGATACGCTATCGCTACTCAGGATGCGGTGTTCTACTAACACTGTTGAAAAATCTCCAATCCCCCAATCTCCAATCTCCCTTATAAAAAATAACGGACATTATTATAATGAAAGAAAATCCAATCAAGCCCCCCCTCAAACCATCGGCCACTTTGGCCATCAATGTCAAAATCAACGAGTTGCTGGCCGAGGGGCAGCCGGTCTTCCATCTGGCCTTTGGCGAGGCCCGCTTTCCGGTTCACCCCAAAATTTTGGCCGCCTTTCGAGACAACGCTACGGCCCGCTCCTACCTGCCCGTGCCTGGCCTGCGGGAATTGCGGGCGCAGATTGCCGCCTACTACCGTCGCAAATTCCGGATCGAGGCCACGGCGGAGCAGGTCATCGTCGGCAGCGGCAGCAAGACGCTCCTCTTCGCGGCGATGCAGGCCCTGACCGGCGATGTGCTGCTCCCCTCGCCGACCTGGGTCAGCTACGATGTGCAGGCCCACCTGACCGGCAAGGCCGTGACCTGGATACCGACCCACCTGGCCGATAATCATTGCCTGACGGCGGCGGGTCTGGCGGCTGGCATCGAAACGGCCCGAAAAGCCGGGCAATCCCCCTCGATTCTGGTTCTGACCAGCCCCGGCAACCCGACCGGCGTGGTTTATCCGCCTGGGCGGCTGGCCGAACTAGCCGAGGTGGCCCGCGCCGAAAATCTGACCATCATCAGCGACGAAATCTACGCCCTGACCACCTACGGCGACATACCCCACGTCTCGCTGGCCCATGCCTACCCGGAGCGGACTATCGTTACCGGCGGTTTGAGCAAGCATCTGTCGCTGGGCGGCTGGCGCTTGGGCACGGCCATTCTGCCGCCGGGCGACTTCGGCGCGGAGCTGCATCGCTATATGACCGCCGTGGCCGGGGCTATCTGGACGACCGCCGCCGCCCCGGTGCAGTATGCCGCTCTGGTCGCCTACAGCGATGACCCCGACATCGACGCCTATGCCGAGACTTGCACCCGCATCCACGGCTATGTGACCACCTATCTGTATGACGTGCTGCAATCGTTCGGTGTGCCCTGCCCCAAACCGGCCGGTGGCTTCTACGTCTACCCCAGCTTTGCCCCCTGGCGCGAGGCGTTGGCTAAAAAGCACAACGTCCACACCGGCCAGGATTTGGCCCGCTTTTTGCTCGACGAAGCGTATATCGCCACCCTACCCGGCTCCGATTTCGGGGCCGCCCCGGAGGATTTGACTCTGCGCCTGGCTACGAGCTATCTGTACGGCTTCAGCGACGAGGAAGGGGCAGCGATGCTGTCGCTGTTTGAGGCGGATGTTTCGCCGCAGGAGTTTTTGCAGCAAGCCTGTCCTCAGGTGATTGAGGTGGGGGAGCGGTTTAGGGGGATAGTGGAGGCGTTGGCAAAAGAGTAATCATCGAGGCATTGACAGCCAATTGTTCATATGATACAATCTGCACGAACCATACGAATCGTTCGATTCACACGAAAGTGAGAAAGTATGAGTGAAATTCAGATAAGTATGAGCAAGCTTCGTCAAAATTTAGGTAGTCTCGTCAACCAGGCTGCTTATGGGGGAGAACGCCTCCTGCTGATGGCTCATGGAGAACCTAAAGCAGCGATCATTGGCATCGAGGATTTGCGACGTTTGCAACAACTCGATGATGATTTTACATATGATGAACAGGGACAACGCTTCGAGGCTGTTGCGGCTGACCTCTATAAACATATCCGAGATTTACAAGTAGCTTATAACGTCGAGCCGGAGGGTGGCCTCACGACTCCGGAGCGAGATAATCGTGAACAGCTTTCAGCCGTGGAACGGTTACGGTTGGCCAAACTGCTGCTGGATAGCGTGCTGGCTGCTCCGTCGGATGAGGCGGTAGCGTGGTCGGCGCTGGGCTTGAACACCTTTCAAGAGGCCTGGGATAATCCGGACGACGCCATTTACGACGACTGGAGAAACCATTATGACGTTGCAACGGGGTGACGTCGTTTTAATCCCTTTTCCTTACACCGATTTCTCGGCAACCAAAACACGACCGGCGGTGGTGATTAGCAGTCACGTTTATCATTCCGCCCGACCGGAACTTCTCCTGATGTATGTCTCCTCCCAACTATCCCAGGCCAATCGGGGCATCGACTATGTGTTAGCCGATTGGAAAAAAGCCAGGTTGCTCAAACCCTCATTTGTCCGTCCCAAAATAGCCGCTATCAGGCCAACCCTGGTTGTCCATCACGTTGGCGCTCTCACCGAAAACGATCTGCTTGAGGTAGACCGCTGCCTGCGCCGGGCTATGAACCTCACCGAGACGGCCCTGGCTGATATTCTTGATGAGGTAGATTTCTCTACGCAACCCCCTCCGCTTCTGCAAGGTCTCGCCGAACAATCTACAACGTCCCTTGTTTCATTGCTGGCTGCCGGTAACAAGGATGTGAGTCTCGAACGACTGCGTGATCTGATAACTTAATCAAAGAGGGTGAGGTTTTATCGACAGAGAGAAATATGACGCTGGAAAAACTAGATTTTGTAGTAGCGAAAGCTACCCAAAGATAAATGACAATTACAAATTAGGAGGCAACAATGAGTTCAGCCATTATGCAAATGCTCGCCAGCCAACTGGACGAGCAGGCCATCAAACAAATCAGTTCGCAACTGGGGGCGGATGACGAGACGACCCAACAGGCCATCGGGGCCGCGCTGCCGCTGCTATTGGGGGCGATGGATCGCAACACCAACGACGCCGACGGGGCCCAAGCCCTGGCCGGGGCGCTCCAGCGGGACCACGATGGCAGCATCCTCGAAGATGTGGCCGGGGCCTTGACGAAACGGGAGACGCTGCAAGATGGTGAGGCTATTTTGGGCCATCTGCTGGGGGGTAAGCGGGGCAATGTCGAAACGGGCATCAGCAAAGCCACCGGCCTGGATATGGGATCGGCCAGCCAACTGCTGCCGCTGCTGGCCCCGCTGGTGATGGGCGCTCTGGGCAAAAAACAGCGGGAAGAGAATTTGGACGCCGATCAGGTTTCCAGCTTTTTAACCAAGGAGCGGCAGGAGGCCGAACCGGCTCTGGGCGGGTTGGCCCAACTGCTGGATATGGATGGGGACGGCACCGTGACCGATGAGATGATTGGGTTGGGATCGAACCTGTTGAAAAATTTTTTCGGCGGCAAGCGTTAGGTAAGACTAGACCCTCTGTTGTCACCAAAATTGTTAGGTTGGCCTCAGCGGCAAATCAACAGCGGCAGCTTCACCTCGCGCAGGACTTGATCGACGACGCTGCCGAGGACGACCTCGACGACAGAGCTTTGGCCGTAGCCCCCCATAATCAACAGATTATTTTCATCCTCGATCACTGTATCCAGGATTGTTTGGACGATGCTGCCCGTCTTAATCACAAAGGTGGCCTCGATATTGTGCTGTTCCAGATATTGTCTGGCCCGATCGAGGATTTGGGAGCCGGTTCCGGTGCGATCAACGGTCAGGACTGTCAGCGGAATTTGCCACTTTCCGGCCAGATAGGTCGCCACAAACAGCCCCTCCTGCGCTTTGGGGCTGCCGTCGTAGGCCAACAATGCGTTGTCCATCGCTGACACCGGGCCGGGAACGGTCAAAACCGGGCGGGGACAGCGGTGGAGAATGGTCCGAAAGCCGGAGTAGAAGCGATCCACCAGGCCGGTTCCGGGCGGATGGGCCAGGTGAATGACGACCAAATCGACCAGCCGCGCTCGTTCGACAACTTCACGGGCGATGGTTCCGGTGCCAAAGGAGAGCGTGCCGGGCCGACCTGCCGCCTGACATCGTTCTTCAAAGCCCCGTTTGACGGCCTGCATCGCTTCGGTTTGGCTCTCCCCTTCTGAGGCCACGACCCGCAGGCCGTAAAGCTGGCTCTGCTCCCGTTCGGCGACTAGCAAGGCTTGATCGAGGGCCGACCAGGTTTCTTCAGCCCCGCTAAAAGGGACCAGAATATTGGTAAATAGATGCTCCGGCTGTCGAGGCTCCACCCGCTCTCGCCGCCACTGTCCTGCTGCCGGGCCAGATTCCAGAGAGTCCGGGGCAATAGCATCGACAATTTTTTGCTCCAGTCGGGAGACGATCTGGGTGCTGTTGTCACGCCGTTCGACCACAAGATCGGTCACGGCGGTGTCCGGGTCGATCTGCCAGCCCAACCGTTTCTCCAATTCGGCGCGATGGTAAAAAATCCAGAGGTAGAGGTCCGTCTCGGTGCGATCCGGGAAATCACGCAGAATCCCCCGCTCCCGGATGACCTGCACCAGCGGCAGGTACACCTCATCATACCAACGGGTTACGGCTTCGGCGTAAGGCACATCCCGGCCTTGCTCCTGCCCCATCATAAAATGCAGGGCATCGATTTGTGTTTTAAGCTGCCAATAACGGCCCGGTTCGGTTAGCCGCAGATCGCTCTCCGGGCGCAGGACGTCGATCTTGGTTTGCTCCAAAAAATCGGTCAGTTCCGCTTTGAGGATCAGATCGTCAGGCTCATCATTTGGTGAGAGCGGCACTTTACTTTTATACTCGGTTACGTATGCCTGGATCGTCGTCTCCCCCAGTTCGCGGGCGACGGAGACGCGATGATTGCCATCCAAAACAAAGTAGGCCTCACCCAGTTGGTAAACTTCAATGGGCGACAGGCCGGTTAAGTCGGTGGCGGCCGATTTGACCTGTGCCCAGCGATGCTCGCTGACTTCGTGGCGGGGCAAAAAGTTGCGGGTGAAATCCTTGTAACGTCCGACACTCCCCACGATAGCATCCAACGGTATCTCACGTAGACCCCGCTCGATCCCTCCCCCAACCTTGAGCTTGGCCCGGACATCGTCGAATGAAAGCAGATCAGTCGACTCGCCGGTGACGCGAGCCAGAATTTCCTGCATGGCCGCTCGACGCCGGGCACGCCGAAAATCTTCGATAGCCCCGGCTATCGCCTGTTGATTAAGCTCTGACATTCCTTCTCCAAAAATAACGATTTAATAGGGTGCAAAACTCAGTAGACCGCAGCACCCTTCGATACAACCTCGTCCCTCGGTTTACTCAGGATGCGATTGCGGTCTACTGAAACTGATTGTTTCCTGATTATCAAATTTACGCCCGGCCAAATTGTAAGTTCTTCAGAGTGTTAGAGCAAATCGGCTAGAGAGGGTATTGGGTCCGGCCAATGCCCTTTTTCTTTGGCAATGCGGAGCGCTTCATTGATGATATGGGTAGTTTGATAATAACGCTCGTTGTGTAGAACTATCGGGGTCTGGGCCAAGCTCTTCTTAATAGCCATCAACCCGGCCACAAAGAGGATGTGAGGATCAGCCTGGCTTAGACGCTGCTCAAATTCGTTCGTCTTGCCGACCCAAAACGCCCGCCGCTTGGCCAGCATCGCTTCGAATTCGCTGACCAGCACCGTGGCGATGTCTTCATTCTCAAAAAGATGAATGATGGGGGCCGGGGAGGTGATCTGACACCTGGTGACGTCTCCCTGATTAGTTATAGCGATGTCACCGCCCAGGGTGAAGCCCTCAACAACTTTATCCAGCCGGTCATGAATAATAATGCGCCCGGTGCATATCTGCATTTGTGGTTGGCCCGACCAGGGATGGATAATCTTCACCGTTGACATGCCTCCGGAGTCAAAGATAGGCACAGTGACCTGCTTCGGGTCGAAATGTTGCTCTGTCGGCTCGGCATAAATGTTGATGTCCAATTGGGGATGACTCGGTAAGCCTTCATACTTCGAGGGGTGAAAATAGTAGCCAAATTCATTCACGGTTTTATCCTTTTTGACACTGTCGTTATTTATGATTGTGGGCTAGAGTATTCGGACAGACGGATATTGTC
>CAZWZZ010000146.1:8444-10452 GCA_964638395.1 uncultured Caldilineaceae bacterium | reverse complement strand
TGGCTGACACCGGCACAGACGGCGTAGCCATCGCCACGGCCACGGCTCAGGCCATCGCCGATGAAATCTTGAAACGGGGCATCTCCAACGTAGAGGACAGTGCCGACACCACCAGCCTGGCCGCGCTGGTGTTGGCGGCGTTTGAGAGTGCGATTTCCGGGACGACCTGGACGATCAAGAAAACCGATGGGGTCACTACATTCGACACCAAGACCGTGACCACTGACAGCGGGGCTGATCCAATCACCGGGGTGTCCTGATGTCGGCGGGCTTTCGTGACCTTCTCGCCTGGCTGCTGTGGCGCTCCGCCAATGCCAGTCTCCCCACAGCCCAAAAATCAATATGGGACATTGAGCCGCTATTCTCGCTGGATATTGGCGGCTATGATTTGTCCCCTTATGTGGTGGCCTATCTCTACGAAGAATCGGCGGATAGTGTCGGCGGGCTGACGCTGTGGCTGGAAAATCGAGGGGGCCGGTTTGATGATCTGGCAACCGATTACCCCAACCTTGTAGAAGGGGCCGTGGTCAGCTTTGCACGCGGGCTGCGTGGGCACGGCGTGGAGCCGCTACAAAGAACGTGGGTTGAGGCGTTCGGCTGGCTGCCGGGCGGCCAACTGATGATTACGTGCTTCAATCTGGTTCAGCGGCTATCTAAATTCCACTTCTCCTCGGATCAAACCTACACCAGCCAAACCCACAGCGCCATAGCCAATACCATCCTCTCTAATGTCGGCATGTCCATCTCCGGCAGTTTCGGCTATAGCACCGATTTCACGCTATCCCGCTTTGAGTCGGCCTGGCAGGGACTGCGCCGGCTAACCTCCCTCTGCCATGAAAAGCTCTATATGGACAAATATGACCAGATGGCCTCGAAACGCCTGAGCCGCGGCGAAGCGGCGGGCTACACCTACGATTTTCAGGACGGCGAATCGAGCAACCATCCCGTTCTCGGCGGCACCGAAGTCGCCCAGTCGGCGGCGGAGTACAACGCTGTGGCCGTGACCGGCGGGGATGAGGAGGAATTTTCTGGCGTAGACATCGATTGGCCGGAGATATCCGCGTCGGGTCTCCGGCTGTATCCGGTTTACGTTCGAGAGTTGGCGAGCAATGCCGAGTGCGCTGAGGTGGCCGGATCCTATCTTGATCGGTTCCTGGCCGGACGTGTGGCGGGGTCGATTGTAGCCCGGCCGAACTTCGCGTTGCGGCTGTATGATGTGGTGGCCCTCGATGCCGGGCCGCCGTGGGGCGGTGGGGCGATTACGGCCGGGCGGGTGATGGGCTTTAGCGAGCGATTCAACAGTTACACGATGCGCTATGAGCAGGAGTTACGGCTTGGGGACATTCCGTTTCAGGCGATGTCTCAGCGGGCCAGAATGGGGGAATTGGGATGAGTCGATTATTACAGCGCAAAGGGGAGCAACTGGATCGGCATACTCATCCAGAGTATGTGCGGCGGGATGAGTATTTGCAGGGGATCGGGCCTCCGTCTGGTGGCCGCGTCGGGTTGCATACGAGGGTTTACAGCAGTTCGGCTCAAACGTTGTCGTCTGGGATTTACACTCGGCTTGAATTCAGCGCGGCGTATGACGATGATGATGGTATGTTTACAGCAAGCAATGAGTTGGTGTGTCAGAGATCGGGTATCTACCTGTTCTCTGGCTACGTTTCGTTTGGTGCGGGGAGCGGTCTCCGTCGTTTGCAGATCCAAGTTTCGTCGGGGTTTGGGCCGTTTTTGGCAGTTACGAGTAGGGACGGTTTGTCATTTCTGGATGCTATGGCTGTGTCAGGCGTTGCTCGGCTGGCTAGTGGGGTGGCTGTGTACCTTTATGGGATGCAGCTATCGGGTGGCGACTTGGATGTTCAGGCTGGGGCGCAATTTTCGGCTACGTGGCTGGGTGATTAAGCCCCTCCGGGGCGCATCCACAGGGAAAACGAGCGAACGCGGGGCCGCCGAGCCGCGTAGCGGGCGATGGCGGGGGCCACGCGGTAGCGGGCTGCGGTGGGGA
>CAZWZZ010000146.1:6770-8344 GCA_964638395.1 uncultured Caldilineaceae bacterium | reverse complement strand
TTGGATGGTGGCCGGGCCGGGCTGGGGCTGGGGCTGCTGCCGGGCCGGGGCGGGCGGCTTATTCCCGCCCACATCCCAACCGGGGGAGGAATTGCCCGGATAGCCCTTGCAGTAATGCACCTCGCCGGTGGCCTCATCAATCACCTTGTGACTGTACCAAATATCCCCCTGCTTTTCCCGCTTGGCCATTACCTCGCCGTGCTTCGGGCAGATGGGCAGCCCCTCCGGCGTCCACTGGTAGCTGCTCGATGCGCCCTGCTGGGCCTCGATGCGCTTGAGGGTGTCGCGGATTTCGATCAGTAATTTTACGGTCAAGTCTGAGTTGCTCATAATCGTCTCCTTTTCGCCTTTTCCTCTTCGAGGGCAAATAGCACCGCATCGGCTGCGGCCTGGGCTGCGTCCGGACCGTGTGTTGCGGCAATGTCTCTCATTTTGGCCAACAGTTTGCCATTAAAGCCGTTTTGCTCTTTTAGGTCTCGTAGGAGAAGCGTAACGGCCTGAATGTTGCGTTTTTCTTGGTGACGGCGGCGGTATGCCCGCTGTTTGCAGGCATTGCAACAGTACTCAGGCGGCTTGGAGATGTAGTAGATTATCCCCTCGAAATCGCACTCTGGGCAATCTAAAAACATCTCTAAGCTACCATCAGCCTCCTTAAAATCCTTAGCCATCGACGCTGACCTTGTCGGCGTCCTGGAAATGGCGGTAAATGTTATCTTGACGCATCGCGTTGACCCCGGCCTCGGCGTGGTCAAATTCTGCTACGCGGCGGTAGTAGTAGCCATCAAAGAAAAATAGCTCGTCAATGGCGATTTCTGCGAATTGTTTCTTGGTTCGTTCAATGTGTGCCATCGTTCATTCCTCCATTCAGTTAAGCCAGGCAGCGCGGCGGCTGCCTGGCGGGTTGGGTTAAAAGGGGATTTCTAAATCTTCCAAATCTGGATGATTTTCCGACAAACTACAACAAATCAGCCAGGCGATAATATGCTTGCACGCCAGGCCAATCGGCGGGCCAAGCCAGGGAGCGCCATATTTGGGCCGCTCCGGGTGGTCCTGGTGGAGCATCTGCCGCTTAAGGCCATTTTCGTGGTCTGGGCAGGTGCACCACATTTCACGTGCACACTCCGAGATCGCGTAAAACTCGCCGGGTGTCGTCTGGCTCTCAACGCGGCAACATTCGCCCAAATAACTGTGCGGCGCATCCAGCGGCAGCGGGGCGCGAACATTGCCGGCTACCACAAGCTGACCGGCCTTAATCGCTCGATCAATCAGCGGCTCATTGTGCGGATGATTGGCAATGATCGCTTCTACTTCATCGGCGATGTCTGACCGGTCGTTGCGGAGAGCGGCCAGCATCGCCGCTCTTTTCCCTTCCTTGCCTGCCGGGAAACTGATGACGCCGCCGATGACCAGGGCCTCGCTGTACTCCTGCTCTTGGCTCCACACCTGCCATTGTCGATCTGAGCGATTGTACATTACAAACGATTCTGCTATATTATACATCTCCATTGGTCTCCTATGGCTAAATGGCTGCCCGGCTCAGACGGTGCGCGTCTGGGCCGGGCTTTTTGTTTATT
>CAZWZZ010000146.1:0-6670 GCA_964638395.1 uncultured Caldilineaceae bacterium | reverse complement strand
ACTAAGCTATTTCGCTTATTTACATAATCCCACACGGTCCCGACCCCGACCAGACCGCCTAGCCTGACCGCCAGACAGCGGCGGACGCCGCGTGTCTACCTCCGCGCCGCCGAGACAAGGCGGCGCTCCCCACGAACCAAAAACGCCCGCCCCCAGCAAGGGGCGGGCGATCAGGGCCGAGACCGACACCCGGACAAGGGGCGGGCGCTTGTGCGCCCGCCCCGCTAGAAACCAGGCAGCCGCAGCGGAGCGGCGGCGGGCCGGAGCAGCCAGCCGGACAGACCAGGGGCCACACACACCGCCGACCACGCCCCCCACGCGGGCGGCGGCGGGGCCGGGCAAACCACGACCACGGGCACGGCCAGGCCGGCGGCCAGCGCCAACGACGACCAGGAGCCCGACCCCGACGACGACCAGCGAGCCCCAGGGGCCAGCCCGGCCGGGCAAGGGGACGACGGGAAACCGACGAGCAACGGCGCCGGCGACCCGGCCAGGGCGGCCACAAAGGCCGCCGAGCGGCGGGCCAGCCGCCCCCGGAGCGGCACGGCCGGGCCGCCCCCCGCCCACCAGACGACGGACGCCCCCGCCGCCGCAGCAGCCCCGACAGCAGAGACGGCCGAGGCCCGGCCCGCAGCCCCCGCCCCGCCGGGGCCGAAGGCGGAAAAGACGGAGACCGAGACAGGCGGAAAAACAGACAGGGCACGGCGGAGCGCGGCGGCATCTGCGCCAACGGCGCAGCCAACCGACAGCGACGACACCCCCCCAGCGGCGGCGGCGGCGACAGCGGCGGCAACCGGCGCGGCAGCGGCGGAGCGAGAGCCGCAGAACCCAACAGAAACGACGGACGAAAAAAGAGACACGAGACACCCCCCAACAAAGAGACAGGAAAAAGAAACGGAAAGGCCCCGCCCCCCCAGGGGGGCAGGACCCGACCCGACCCGACCAGCTAGCGGAACCCCCCCCCAGCCCAGGGAGGGCGACGGCCAGCCGAAAGCGCCGCCACAGCCACAGCCGCCCCAACGGCGGGAGAGGAGGGCGAGAACGGACCCCGCCGAGGGCGGCGGGGCGACCCCAACCGCGGCGGCGGGGCCACAGCAGGGGCCACAGCAGCCGCCGCCGCAACAACAGAGGACAGCGGGACCCAACCGGACGACGGCGGGCAGCAGGAGCAGGAGCCAGGCCGGGCAACCGGGACAGAGACCGACCAGGCCGAGCCGGAGCGACGCACAGCCGGAGCCGCCCCAACAGGCAACCGGGCGGCCCAAAAAGCCGCAACCGACGAGGCAGCACCCCAAGAAGAAAAGCGCAGAACCGCAACCCAACCCGACACGGAGCGCGCAGAACCACGCACCGACCAACCGGCAAACGCCAGCGCGCCCCCAGCCGGGCAAAGCGACCGCCACACGGAAAGAACAGACGGAACGAAACCAGAAGAAACAGACACGAGACACCCCCAACGCCACCAACCCGACCAGGCGAGGGAGGCAGACCCCGCCCAGAAAAAAAAAACACACACCCCCTTAGTAAAACAATTAAAAACAACTTCCGTCCGTCAGACGCCGCCAGGCAAGGGTAGGGGCCAACCCACGATGCAGGCTCAAATCCCTTGCCAACCCGTTCTTTGCCAGCATGCCAGGCAACAACCCGACCTTGCCGGGCGGGGCCATCAATAAAGAGGGCGGTAGTGCGCGAAGATAGGAACAACGGGGGCGGTGGGACGCGAGGGGTGGTAGCGAAAAACCAACGACGTGGACAAACCTCTTTCCCTAATGGTATCGGGGAATAAGCGGAGGATAGGATCACCCCCCCCCTTATAGAGAGCGACCCGCCCGTTAGGGATGACCTCAATTACCATGAGGATTGTTGGCAATGGGCCATTGTCTATTGATAGGGATGGGGCCAACCCGGGCCGGGGGCGGGGCGAAAAACAGAGCGGGGCATCAGGGAACAAAATTCGCAAACAATTTGCTTCGAACGTCAGCAGGGCCTACACGCCCCGACACCGGAAGCGACCGGCGTAGCCACTAGGTTCGGACGCGACGGCCTAGCCTGAAAGCTCGAGGCGGTTCGGACTCGACGGCCACCTTCCCGCCGCACCGGCAGGACTCGGTTGATGCCTCAGAGCCATTGGGCGAACCCACCCACCTGCAAGCACACCAGGCCGGGAGCCTATGCCGGGCGAAGCGGTGACAGGGGCACAAGCCAGCCTGGCCGGGCAAAGCGGTTTTCAACCAAATAAAAACAGCCGACTGATAACCAGCCGGCTGTTTTTTTGCCAGAGCCACCGCCTACAACATATTCTTCACCCCCACTAATGCCGCTCGGCGACGCCGAAGCTCCTCGGCCAAAGCCTCATCATCTATTTGAGCCGCCGCCAACTCCAGAACCTGCGATAAGGTCAACTTCTCGAAATCAGCAGCCACAGCAGCAGCAGCAGGGCGGAGCGTGGCCCGGCCCTCTCCCAGAGCGATGAGGATATCAACGGCCTTGTCTCCCAGATTGTGAGCGGCGGCGATGTCGGCGTTCTTTTGTAGGATGGCCTCGACCTCGCTCTTGTCGAGCTGGCCGAAGTAGAGATTTTTGCGAATTGACATAGGGTTCCTCCTGCCTCAGTTTACCACACAATCCCACACCCCGACAATCCGCCAAATGGCGTAGATCGCAGGGGGATTGAGGGGGAATCAAAGGGACTCTGGCCCCCCTAACGCCCCGTCATTAGCTTCAAACTCTGGAATCCAGACCGTAAGCCTGTTCCGCTTGGCTGGCCGCCCTATTTGGGCGGTTTCCCCTGCTCATCCGTTCTTAGCCACGTAGCGTCAATGGCCTTAGCCAGAGCCGCTATGTCAATCTCGACCGGCTCAAAAACAGGAGCTTTGGCCGTGCCGCGCCCGGCAAAGAAACCTGCCGGGTGCTTAAACCATTTGCCGATTTCATCAGCGAATGGTTTGGATACAGCGACTCGCTCGACCAATTCGCCAACATTTGGCTCTGTACACTCACCGGCTCGCATAATGCCAACCGGATAAGTAGTGCCTCCATCGACTTTGGTTGGCTTGCCTTCAAACACAACTACCCGCGCCCCTTCCTCATAGGCCGCAAAGGTGGAGCCTTGTGAGCCGTGCCGGATGGCCCATACCATCCCGTCATCTGATTTGTAAATGGTTTTTTCTTGTAATTCAGCGCGGGCTTTGGCTTGTTTGCGGAGCCGGACTTCCAGTACATCGAGCAGTCCAAAACCGTAAGCCAAAATCGCTTCATCGGACAGCCGAGTGTCTGGATTTTGCTCGGAGAACCAGGCCTTGTAACCGGATAGAATGGCGTGCAAACCAAGCTCACGGCTGGCGTTGGCTTCGTTGCGTCCGGTATCACCGGCAAAAATCAAATCTACTAAAGGCTTGAGGTAATCAATATCCGCATACGGCTTTGTGGCGTAAAACACCTGCATAGCCGCACAGGTGTTATTGGCCACCTGTACAGGCAGGTGGTGATGATCAAAGCGATTAAATGTAGAATTATATTCCTTCCCGGTGTCAACTACGGCTTTGGCCGCAGCCAACTTATCGGTGTCAGGATTGCCAGTATTGACAAATTCAACTGGCAAATCAGAGAAATTTGGCATAAATCGCTTGAGTAGCCAAACGCCGCAAATAGCGTCAAAATCAGGATTCGTGTGCGTAACAATCATTTTCTCTCCGCCATTAACGCAGGCTCACGGTGGCAACGTGCCACATAACGATTTAGCTCACTGGTTATAAAGCCGTGACGGTTACGCTGCTATAAAATCACCTACGCCACAATGTACACAAGGTGCGGAGTAATCCAGAAACGACGGTTGAATTTTTCGACTGGCTTCGTGGCGTAATCTGAAATCCTTTAGGGTAAGGGCCGTTACCGTTTCAGGCTTTATAACGCCCGCAAATCTGCCGATTACGGGCTAAACTTGCAGAGTTTGATTAATAGACATTTTGCAAACACAACCGACTTCTAAAAGTGAAAGGGTAGTAATTCGGTGGCACTTGCTTGTTAGGTTTACGTGACGGGAACATCGCTTAAAACCGTTATCAGTTCGCCGTGCGCGGGGACGCAGAACACACGAAACGGATCGTAATTGTGCGAGTTTTGCCGCCCAAATTCTTCTGCCTCCTCGCGGGTGTAAAACACAAGACGAGTTTCCCACGCCTGAGACAATATCCCGCGTTTGATACCTTCCGCCTCAGAGATTACCACGCCTAATTGATGGTGCGGACTTCCCTGGTGTTCGTTTTCGTCGCCTTCTATGATTTCTTCGCAATCGTGGCAATAGAAATAATCACCAAAATAATAATCTCCCGTTGGGTAGACACGCTGAGTTTGAAACAAAAATATCGGGTCGCGTGTCATTTCCTTTTGTGCAATCTCTTTGCGTGTTGCCATAATTCAAGTTCCTTTCAGTAACGATTTAGCTCACTGGTCATAATTAATTTATACGGCGCTTTGTTGCACCATATCTTTGAGACTGGTTATTACCTTATCTCGAACGTCTCGAAAAATGGCTTAATCAACTCATCGGTGAGAAAGCCGATCTTCGGCCCGGTCCAGCTATTTACCGCTGGGCCGCTGACCTGCGCTCGGTTGAGCTTGGCTTGGCCGGGCTGCTCGGCGGTGGGCCGTTTGGTGATGGTCAGGTCCTCGGTATCGAGGTTTTTGGGGAATAGGATTTCTAGGTATTGCTGTTGGGTTGTCATAGTTGGTCTCCTGTGTTTTTTAGTAAAGAGTACGTTGCCGATTCCGCGAGAGCCTCGGCAGAATCGTGTTTTGCCAGTAGAGCCGGGCCAGGCGTTGGGTGAAAGCACTCCAATTCCTGTCGGTCTCCGTGTTGAATAGATATTCAGGGGGCCGGTTTAGCCCCCTCTGTCCTTTCCCCCAATTCCAGCTATAGCTATCCCACGACCGGGTAGCCCCAAACACCGCGTCATCGTCCAGGGCCTGGACGTGCAATCCAAAGGCGTGAAGCTTCACACCGGGCAACATATCCGCATAAAACTTAATCACATCTCTGGCCGCCATAATGCCCCGACCACAAACAGAGCCGATTCCCGCGTAGTCCTTCGGTAGCATCCCCAGCTTGTCCCGCAATTCGAGATCATAGGCCCGCTCTTCCAGCGAATCCCCTTGCAGGACCGGCAACCAGGGCAGATCAGGCGCGGCCTCGCGGCAGAGTTGCTCATTGCGGATGGTGGCCTCGATGCGCTCGCGGTTGGTGGCCAGTATGGACCGGTCTACATTCGGTTCGCAGGCGTAATCCATAATGGCCACGAAATCAAGCGGTAGGTCCCGGGCCATCTTGCGGGCGAACTCGGCATACTGTCGGGGTGTCCAGGGATAGCGGCCCCAGCGTTGCGCGGCGGTAAAGCCTCCACTGTCCAAACACCATGAGGCTACGTGGTCAGCGGGGGGGCGATGGATGGCGAAACGCTGCTTGGCTTGCTTCCAATGGGCCGAAGCGACGAGCATCACCGAACACCCCTCGATTAGACGAGCGCGAGATAGGTCCTTTGGGTGAACGGTGAAGTAGAAGGTCGTCATCGGGCCTCGCCACCCTCGGCGATGGGCGCGGCCCTCGCTGTGTTTGGCGAGGCGTACCGGTGCGTATCGCCATTTCTGACGGTGTGACCTGGTTCCCTCGCCATCCCTGGCGAGGCTTCAGCAAATTCCTCTTTGATAGCTGATAGAATCGCCTGCCGCTCCAAACTCGGCATATCTCGCAGATTGGCCACCCACCGCTTGGTTTTGCGCTTTATCCGCTCCCGCTCCCGGAAGTCGGAGCCGAGATAGCGGTAATCGTGCAACCGGTCGGGCGGCGGGTAATTCATCCACAGATATTCGGTGGCCGGCAACCCTCCTCGTGTCATTGTCTTGAATTTGTGGAAGTGCCAGTCGGTCAGCGTGTTGGTGTAGAGGACGGAGTAGTAGCCGCTTATCATCACGCAGCAGGGCAAGCGCCGGGCGATGTCGAGCAATTCGACGTGTTGGGCTTCGGTCATCTCGTGGGTGTAGAGGTCTCGGTTGGGATCGCGGCGGGTGGATTTGAGATAGGGCGGGTCGAGGTAGACAAACTCTTGGCCTTGCCATACAAAAGCATCAAGCCACTGTAGCGCATCCCCCCAAATGAACCGCCAATCAGCGTGAGGTCGGTTTTCTGCTCGTAGGGTCTGAATCGCGTCTCGGTCTCGGTCGATAAGGAAGTTGATTTGGGCCGGTTTCTTGGTCAGGGCGACGGCTGCGCCCCCCGCGAACGCCTCAATGTAGATTTCGTGGGGGGGGATGCGGTTGATGATTTGGTGATAGGCGTTGCCTTTGCCTCCGGGGTAGGGCATCACTCCCCCTTCCCATTCTTATTCAATACCTGGCTGGTGTAGCTCGGCGACGCCCCGGCGATTTCGGCCAACGTGGCCTGTGTAACATCCGGCCAGAGACGTTTAGCGGCCTTTACTCGGACTTCGGCGGAGTTGCTGGCAAGTTCGATGTATTTCGCTACGTCTTGCAATTGCTGTAGTTTTTGTTCGGCGGTCTTTGCTCGATCTTTGGCGACCAACTCCTGCTGTTCGGCTTCGCCTTTGCTTTGGCGAAGCTGCTCGACGGTCGCCTTCGCCCGGCGCAACTCGGAGCGTAGTTTGGCTTCGGTGTCGTC
>CAZWZZ010000145.1:0-10489 GCA_964638395.1 uncultured Caldilineaceae bacterium | reverse complement strand
TACGGCTACCGCCTACTCAGGATGCGTTTGTCGCTCAACTGCGTAACTCCTAAATGTTTCTTCCCCAAACAGCGCTTTACCGGCGAGGGGTGGGGGCATGCCATTGATCTATTATCTCTCCGGGCGAGGTGGAGAAGGGTGGCTCCTGATCGTAATGAATCTGCACTTCATCATTGTATACAGCTTTGGGGAAGTTGTGGTATAATCCGGGCTATGGACAACGATACGGATAAAATGACAACGACCGGCCCCAAACGGGTCATCCTGTTGATGAAAAACTCAACCTACCGGGCCGAAGCATTTATGACGGCGGCTCAGGACCTCGGCATCGAGGTGGTGCATGGCCTGGATATTGCGCCGGAACTGGCCCAACATTGGCAGACTCACCTGCCGTTACAGTTTGACGAGCCGGAGCAGGCCGCCCAGACCATCGTCGAGTTCGCCCGGAAGAAGCCGGTGCAGGCAGTCCTCTCCATTGATGACAGCGCCACGGTTATCGCTGCCCTGGCCAGCGAGCGGTTGGGGCTGGTACACAACGACAGCCGATCAGCCCTGGCCGCTCGGAATAAATACCGGATGCGCCAACTGATGGCTAAGGCGGGCGTGCCGACGCCGACGTTTCGGCTGTATGACTCGGATGATGATCCGGGCCGGATCAATCACCAGGTTGATTATCCCTGCGTGGTCAAACCGCTGCTGCTGTCCGGCAGCCGGGGGGTGATGCGGGCCGACAATCCGGCGGAGTTCGAGGCCGCTTTTCACCGGCTGGCTCGTCTGCTCCACGCCTTCAACCAGGCCCCCGGCTCGACCCGGATTTTGGTCGAGGATTTCATTCCCGGTTTCGAGGTGGCCGTGGAAGGGATCATCGACCGGGAACAGTTCCACATGCTGGCCCTGTTCGACAAGCCCGACCCGCTGGACGGTCCCTTTTTCGAGGAGACGATCTACGTCACCCCCTCCCGCCTGCCGGCGGCGACGCAGACGGCGATTGCCGACTGCACGGCCCAGGCGGCGGCGGCGTTGGGCCTGCGGCACGGCCCTGTCCACGCCGAGTTGCGAATCAACGAGGCCGGGCCGTGGCTGGTGGAGGTGGCCGGGCGCTCCATCGGGGGGTTATGTTCCAAGACGTTACGCTTTGGACCGGGCGTCTCTCTGGAGGCGTTGATTTTACGGCAGGCGGTGGGCTTGCCCCTGGAGTGGGCGCAGGATGGCCGGGCGCGGGGGGTGATGATGGTCCCCATCCCGGAGAGCGGTTTGTTGAAAGAAATTCACGGCCTCGAAGCGGCCGAGGCTGTGCCGCTAATCGACTCGGTCGAAATCACGGCCAAAGTAAACTACCCCCTCCGGACCTTGCCGGAAGGGGATAGCTATCTCGGCTTTATTTTCGCCAGCGGTGCCCAGCCTGACGAGGTCGAGGCGGCGCTGCGCCAGGCCCACCAAAAGTTACACTTCAAAATCGAGCCGATGTTGCCCTTGTTATGAAAAATCACTACTTCTTCTGGGCCGGGCCACCCCCCTTTGCGCCGGGGCCGCCGCTTCCGGGTGGCGTCCAGCCTTCCGGCATGGCCGCCTCTTCACCGAAGAAGAAATCTTCCATCTGCTCCATCAAAAATTGACGAGCGCCGGGGTCGGCCAGAACAAGGCCATTGTGGTTGATGAGCAAGACTTGATGCTCCTTCCACATTTCCCAGGCTTGCTGCGATACATTCTCGTAGACACGTTGGCCTAACTCCCCGGCGAAGGGAGGCTTGTCCAAACCGGGCAGACGGCGACCGAGCTTGACACACTGCACAGTACGGATGCCTTCCTCCCCTTCGGGAACCCAGCCCTCCGGCATCTGCGCCCCGGAGCCGAAGAGGAAATCCTCCATCTGCTCGGCCAGAAATTGGCGGGCGTTCGGGTCGGCCAGGACAAGGCCGTTATGATTGATTAGCAGGACCTGATGCTCTTTCCACATTTCCCAGGCTTCGGCGGAGATGTTATTATAAATGCGGTCGCCTAAATCGCCGGGAAAGGGGGGCTTTTCGAGGCCGGGCAGTTCTTTGCCTAGCTTTACACATTTAACCATACGGGCCATAATACGTTCCTCTTTTCTTTGGCTCTTCTTTGGCTCTGGTTCGGTTTCAGCTTATTGAACTTTAAATTGCTTTGTGGGCTAAGTTAAGCCATACTATAAAAATTCCTGCTTAGAAAGTCAAGTATTGGGGAGGGAGATTGGTGCTGCGCGTAATTTTTTTTGGAATGGATAGTAAGCTGTCGTTAGCCCCCCTGGCCCACCTGATCCAAGCCGGGGTCGAGGTCGGGGCCGTCATCGTGCCGGTCACCTGGCCGGTCACCGAGGCCCTACCCCGTCGGCTCGAGCCACCCCCTCCCACAGAGAATGACCTGCCGATCATCAATCCCTATCTTGATTATAATATTATTCACCTGGCCTGGGAACATAATATCCCGGTCTGGGGCATTGGTACGCTGGAGAATAACAAAACCTTGAGATTGCTGGCGAATTTACAGCCCGATCTCATCGCTGTGGCCTGCTTTCCCTACATTTTCCCGCCCCAATTACTCCAACTGCCCCGCTACGGCTGTCTCAATTTACACCCTTCGCTGCTGCCGGCCTATCGAGGACCAACGCCTCTTTTCTGGATGGCCTACCACGGCGAGACGCAGGCCGGGGTGACCCTGCACGTTCTCAGCGAAGCCGTTGATTCGGGTGACATCATTTTTCAGAAGCGGTTGCCCTGGCCGGTTGGGTTGTCAGGCCGGGAGTTAAAGCAACTGTGTGCCAACGAAGGGGGGAAATTGTTAGCGGCTGCCATCGAGCGTCTCGCTCGCAGCGGCACGTTGCCCCGCTCCCCTCAGCCGGAGACAGGCGCTTCCTACTTTCCCCACCCCACAGAGGAGGATTTCCTGATCTCCACTTTCTGGGAGGCCCGGCGAGCTTTTAATTTTATGCGGGCCGCCAATGCCTGGCCGCTGTTGGTCGATCTGGGGTCAGAGCGGTTTTTCGTGCGCCGGGCGGTCAACTACAAGCCTGGTCAGGAAATCGAACAGCCCTACATCCGCTACAACGACAATATCTGGGTCCAATTTTGGGATGGGGTGTTGAAGATAGCGATTTGAGAGGGAATATTAGATGAATAGATGAAGATGGAGTATCTGGAAGAAACTGGAAAATTGGAAGCGGTGGAAGGATGGAAGATTAGGTTGAAACATCCTTCCATCTTCCACCCTGCCACCGTCCATCATTGACCATACCCCTGCGGATGGGCCTGATGCCACTGCCAGGCGCTCTCGATGATCGCCCGCAAATCGGGATAGCGCGGCTGCCAGCCCAACTCCTGCCGAATTTTGTCGCTGCTGGCGATTAGCGTGGCCGGGTCGCCGGGCCGGGGTGGGCCAACCTCGGCCGGGATGGGATGGCCAGTCACCTCGCGGGCCGTTTCGATGACTTCTTTGACGCTAAAGCCTTGCCCGTTGCCCAGATTGTAGGTGCGGCTGCCCCCGTCGAGCGCCCGCAGGGCCAGAATGTGGGCCTGGGCCAGGTCGATGACGTGGATGTAATCCCGCACGCAGCTACCGTCCGGCGTGGGGTACGCATCCCCAAAAATCATAATTTTATCCCGCTGGCCCAAGGCCACCTGTAACACAATCGGAATCAGGTGCAGTTCCGGGTCGTGATCTTCGCCTCGCTCTTCGGAGGCCCCCGCCGCGTTGAAGTAGCGCAGGGCGGCATATCGAAAACCGTGAATTTTATCCATCCAATGCAGCATCCGCTCCAAAATATATTTCGACTCGCCGTAGGGGCTGCCGGGCACGATGCGCTCGGCTTCGTCGATGGGCATCCGTTCCGGGTCATCGAAGAGGTTGGCCGTGGAGGAGAGAATGAAGCGGCGCACGCCATGTTCAAGGGCGCTTTGCAGCAAATTCAAGCCGTTGGTCACGTTATCGCCGATATATTTGAACGGCTTCTCCATCGACTCGCCGACGAGGGAGTAGGCGGCGAAGTGCATAATTCCGTCCGGCTGATGCTCGCTCAGGGCGGCGTCAATTGCGGCCCGGTCGGCCAAATCGCCCTGAACAAAGGTGGCGTCGGGATGAACGGCGGCTTGATGGCCCTGGTACAGATTGTCAAAAACGATGACGTCCTCGCCGGCCTTGACCAATTGCTCGACGGTGATGCTGCCGATGTAGCCAGCTCCGCCGGTGACTAATATTTTCATGAGGGGTGTCCTTTCGTAAAAGATGGTTGTGGTTCAGAAATTTGAGCAGTTAGCTTGACACTCAGTCAACAACAAGGTCAAAAAATGTTACCATACCTTACTTGATAAAACAATCAATCCCCAAAAGAAATCCCCAACTCGCGGGCCGTCAGGATGGTATCACAATCCAGGGGGACCGATTTCATGCGGCTGGTGGCCTTCTCCAGGGGCACGTAGCGCACCGTCGGCGGGTCGAGGGCAACCATGATGTTCGACTCGCCGTTGGCCAGGGCCCGAACAGCGGCGGACCCAAAACGGAGCGACAGGAGCCGGTCGAAGGTTGTCGGTGTGCCGCCCCGCAGCAGATGGCCCAGAACCACGCAGCGGGTATCCTTGCCGGTCAATTCATGCAACTCAGCCGCGACCTGATCGCCGATGCCGCCCAGTCGCTCGGCCCGCCCGATTTCTTTTTCAACGACCGAGCGCCTGCCTCCCTTCGGTTTGGCTCCCTCAGCCACGACGACAATCGCAAAATCCCGGCCCCGTTTGACTCGCGCTGTTATCTTCTCGGCCACTTTGTCCAGGTCGTAGGGGATTTCGGGGATGAGAATGGCGTCTGCCGTGCCGGACACGCCCGCATTGAGGGCGATCCAGCCCGCATACCGGCCCATCACTTCGACCACCATGACCCGGTCGTGGGCCTCGGCGGTGGAGTGGAGGCGGTCGATACATTCCGTGGCAAAGGAAACGGCGGTGTCGAAGCCAAAAGTGACCACCGTTTCATCCAGATCGTTGTCGATGGTTTTCGGCACGCCAATGACTCGCAAGCCCTTCTTGGCAAACGCATTGGCAATGGCCAGGGAGCCATCCCCGCCGATGGCGATCAGGGCATCGATCTGGTGCTTTTTGAAGGCGGCCATAATTTCATCCGAGCGGTCTCGCTCGTAAAGTTGGCCATCCTCACCAACGGTTGGGTATCTGAGGGGGTGGCCTTTGTTCGTCGTGCCCAGAATCGTGCCCCCCAGATGGGTGATGCCCCGCACCGCCTCGCGGGTCAGGGGCATCAGCCCGCCATCGGGAAATTGGTCCGGCATCATCAGTCCATTATAACCATCCCGAATCCCATAACATTCCCAGCCGTGATTGAGGGCGCTGATGACCGCCGCCCGAATGACGGCGTTCAAGCCGGGGGCGTCGCCGCCGCCGGTGTTTAGGGCAATACGTTTGATGGAGTTTGTCATTTGATCCTCCTGATAGTCACTATTTTGGCTCTTCGGAAAATTAGGGAGTTGACCCCCGCGTAAAACGCAAAACGTAAAACGTCATCAGATTGTACGCAATACATTTTACGTTTTAGAGGGGCATCCCTGAAATCCCGCTGCGTCACTATTTTAAGGCATAATCTTCAATTTTGTTAATTCGACCGCCTGATTCGGCTGCGGCTGGCCGTTGATGGTCACCGGCAGGCGCTCGCCGGTGGTAGGGTCATACATACCCACCAGGAGACGATACTCCCCCGGTGGATAATTTTCGCGTAGTAATAAATCGTATCGGTCTACCACCTGATCCCCTGCAACCCACAAACTGGTTGGATACCGCCCGGCCTGGGGCGGATTGTCCCACTGCGCCCAGGCTTGCCCATCCGGGCCGATGAGTTGGGTGAAGACGGTGTAATCGGCGGGGATGTCGGCAGTCGCTTGCCAGTAGAGGGTCACAGGGATTGGGGATTGGGGATTGGGTATTGGGAATTGGAGGTCGTAGCCGGTGAGATGGATGGCCTCGCCGAGACGGGCCTCGAAGGGAATGGACGGCGGTTGGTCGTGGGCCGGATCGAGCAGGCGGAGGGTGAGGGGGTAGAGATTTGGGCCGAGATCGAGGCCGGCGTGGTCAAGTGGCAGGTACTCGAACCCATCCGGCAGGTCATCATCCTGACGGATCAGGCTCAGTTCGAGCCGGTACAGTCCCGGCAGCGTGTCCGGCTCGATTTGGAGCGGATACGTTTCCTCAACGATTTCGGTCGGTGTCCACAACACGTTCGGATAGCGATCACCGAGGGTGGCGATGCGCTCGCCGCCGATGGCGAAATCTTTGTCCAGCAGCTTGAGCGAGATGACCAGCGGTTCGGCCATCCAGCGGTGGGCTTGCCAGCGGAGGGTAATTGGTAATTGGTAATTGGTAATTGGTAATTGGTAATTGGGAGGTTGGGAGATGGGGAGATTGAGAGGGGGATGATTGGGTATTTGTAGGGAGAGGGGGGCGAGGGTGTGGCTGAAGGTGAGGGTGGTGGTGATGGGGGCGAGGGTGCGGCTGCGGTTGAGGTGGGCCAGGTAGAGGTCGGGCAGGATTGCGGTGGTGGGTTGGTAAGTGTGGGGGGAGAGGGAGGCGTCGGCGATGAAGGTGGCGATGTGGGCGAAGGGCGAGGGGCCATCATCGCAGGGCAGGTAGGAGCCGGTTTCAAAGGCGTCGATAGGCAGCCAACGTTTGTCCGTGGTCAGGGCTGTAAATTCAGGGTTGGTTGATTCCTCGGCCTGAGCGTAGGTGATGTGGGTCAGGGTTTGGTTCATCTCGACAGCGGTCGGCCTGGTCAGCCGTTGCTTCCCCTGCCAGACATCGACCGTTTGGGGCAAATCGGTAGCCAGCGCGTCGGTGGGGCGCAGCCTGATGGTTGGCTCGCTGAAAGTATGCCGGATCAGCGGCGACGCCTCCGGCAGCGGTCTGAGCGAATCGGGGCGCAGGGGCCATAGCTCCAGATGGAGACGGTAAGGTTGGTCAAGCAGGCGATAACAAGCCGGGAGGGGAATATGAATGGTATCGGCCAGCGTTTCCCCGGCTTCCCAGGCTCGGCCCGGGTAGCGACCATCGACGAAATGGCCCCGCCAACAGGCCACCGGTCGAGCCGTTTCAGCCTGCAAACAGAGTGAAACCAGATAATCCTGGTTCACTTCCTCTTCGATGCGCCAGTAGAGCGTCACCGGCAGGGTTTCTCCGGCGGCGGTGGTGGGCGGCGCGTCGAGACCGGCCAGGAAAAAATCGGCGGTGGCCGGGAGGGTGTGGCGGTGGCTGATGGGCAACTCGTCCGGCGGGGTCAGGCTGATGGGCAGGGTGGTGTAGTGGGGCCGGATGAAGACGGCGGGCACAAGACTGATGAAAGCAGGGAGCAGGAAGCAGATAGCCGGTAGCAGGTAGCCAGCCACGCCACGGACCACTCGTAAATCGTAAATCGTAAATCGTAAATGGTGCAGGCCGAGGCTGATGAGCAGCGCAATAACCGGCAAGGCCGGGTAGAGGTGACGCCCCTGGCCGGTGTCGATGGTGGCGCTCAGGATGTAGCGGGCCAGGACGACGATGAGAAAGAGGGTCAGGTGGAGTGTCAGGAGGATGAAAATATGGCGCGGTATTCTGTCCGTCGTCCGTCGTCCATCGTCCGTCGTTATTCCGTCAATCTCCCAATCTCCCAGTCCCCCAATCTCTTTGTTAATCAACATTCTCTGGATTAACCCAACCAGAGCCAACCCCAGAAAAATCGTAAACAGCCCGTAGACCCACGTTGGGGCGAAAATCCGCATCCAGCCATACTCGAACCAGAAGGAGCGGTAGAGCAGGCCGAACCAGTCCGGCAGGGCGTAGGTGGCGGCGGGGGGGCGCACCGCCTGCCCGGAGAGCAGCCCCACCAGCCCCTCGGTGATTTGCGGCTCGCCCAGGGCGGCGGCCAGGCCGGGAATCCAGCCCAGTTCGTCGATGCGGTTGAAGCGGAGGGTGATGAAGAGGAACCAGGGCGCGGCGGTCAGGAGTAGAGCGGCCAGGAAGGGGAGGTAAAACGTAAAACGTGAAACGTAATGCGTAAGGCGTGAGGCGTACATGGTCGTTCGTCGTTCGTCGTTCGTCGTTTGTCGTTGCTCGCCTGCTCGCCGGTCCCTCTGTGCTGCTGATTTTCCGGGCCGGGCAATAAACAGAGTCAACAGAATTTCGGGGATGAGAATCAGGGCGAAATATTTGGTGATGAGGGCCAGGCCGAAGAGAGCGCCGAGAGCGGCCAGGGTACGGGGCCGGCGGTCGCCCTGCAAGATGGCCACTTGCACCAGCAGCAGCAGTGCAATCAGGGCGAACACCAGGTTATCGTCGTTGATGACGGCGCTGCTGATGACGAAGCGGGGCAGAAAGGCCATAAACGCCACGGCTCCGATAGCGATTATTTTGTCAGCAGGCCAGAGACGGCGGGCCAGTGCGTAGGTAGCGATGAGCGTCACCCAGGCCAGCGGCAGGGAGAGCAGACGGACGAGATGCCAGGCCAGCGGTTGCCCTCGCCAGGGCCACTGCTCATCGAGAGTGTGCAGCACGCGGTTGATGCCCAGGCCGTCGGTCGGGATGAACCGCTCCGGGCGGGCATCGACCCGGCGCACGTCGGGCAGCGTCGCTTCGCCGACGAGGGCCACCGGCCAGGCCGTCAGCCAGTAGTAGAGCGGGGCCAGCCCGCCTTTGAAGCCCGCCTCTTGGCGCTCGGCGTCGGTCAGCGGCGGGTGGCCGGTGCGGGCCACGAAGCGGTGGTACTGGTAATGGTCGGTTTCATCCGGCGCTTCGCCCAGGGGCAGACGGATAGAATTGTAGAGGGTCAGGCCGGTGAAAAGGATGAGAATCAGGAGGAGCGCTTTGTGGTGATGGAGAGCGTAAAACGGAAAACGTAAAACGGAGAACCTTTTACCGGTTGTCGCAGGTGTATCCCCTAACCCCTGACTCCGAACCCCTAACCCCTGAGATTTGATGGCTGGCACCGGCTACTCCTTGCTGCCGTCGAGGTGGAGGGTGGCCACGGTCAGGGCGTAGTCGGGCAGGGGGCCGTCGGGGCCGAAGGCGGGCAGGCGCTCGTCGGTGGTGGGGTTGTAGAGGCCAACGCGCAGCTCGTAGCGGCCCGCGTCAAGGAGCGACAGATCGAGCGGATGGGCATCGACGATGATTTCGCCCGGTTCCCAGAGCGAGGTTGGGTAATCGTTCCGCACCGGCGGCCCGTCGAAGCCGGCGGCATAGTCGCCGCTGTCAACCTCCCAGGCCTGGATGAAAACGGTGTAGTCGGTCTCGAAGGGCTGGGTCGCCTCCCAATTGAGGGTCAGGGTTTGTTGGTCCTCGCTCAGGACGTAGCTGAGGAGGGTGGCTTTGTCGAAAAAGTTGACCGTCGTCTCGAAGCGGGGCGGGTCGGGCCATTGCCAGGGAATCAGCTTGGCCCTGGCGATGATCGGCTCGACCGGTTGGCCGTCGGCATTGACAGCCGGTTTGCCCGGTCGGCCCGCTTCGTTGAAATCGTAGATGCCCGCCGCGATGTGCAGCCGGGTGGGGGCCTGGCCAGATTCGGCCTGGGGGCTGATGGGCACGGGGTACCGGTCGGCGACGATGTCGCCCGGCTGGAGCAGGGTGGTCGGCCATTTGCCGCCGCCGGGATAGGTGTCGAGCTGGCCGATAACCGTCCGTTGACGGCCCAACAGATGGACAAAGATGCTGTAATCCAGGTCGGTCGGCGCTAACAGCTCCCAGTAGAGCGTCAGCGGCACGCTTTCAGCCGGGCGGAAGACGTCCCCCTCGAGCCGGTAGCCGATGAGCCGCATCGTGTCGTCATAAACAAAGTTGACCGGCTGAATATCGGCGGGCAGGTCAGCCTCGGTCAGCAGCGGCGGGCGGGCGTAGGCCGGGGCGATATAAAGGAAAGGGGCCAGGCTGGCGAAGAGAAACAGGCCGCCGCCGCAGGCCAGCACCACCCCACGCCGCGCCGCTTTCGGCAGCCACCAGGTCAGCCCCAGAATGGTGAAGGCGGAAATGGCGGCAATGGCCGGGTACATCAGGCGACCCTGCCCGGCCGGTTGGGTCAAATTCCAGAGGATGAAGCCGGCGAGCATAATCAGGTACCACAGGAGGAGGATGAGGAAGGTGGGGGGGGAGATGGGGAGGTTGGGAGATTGGGAGGTGGGGAGATTGGGAGATTGAGAATTGGTTGGGCGGGATGAGGTGGATGATGGGGATGGGACATTTTTAGGGAAAATCGTAAATCGTAAATCGTAAATCGTAAATCGTATTGTGTAGACGATGACGCCGAGGGTAGCGATGAGAGTCACAGCGTCGATAATCTTGTAAATCCAGGGCGCGGCCAGGATGTTGACCCCGCCGAAGAGACCCCAGTAGGCGATGCGGAAGCCCTCGAACTCGGCCCGGATGGTGGCCAGGGAGGGGGTTGCCTGACGCTGCCCGGCAGTTTCCCGCATCACTTGCAGGGCGAAAATATCGCCGTCGTAAATCAGCGCGTTTCG